>DATAIB010000206.1:0-3797 GCA_036262855.1 Candidatus Limnocylindrales bacterium | reverse complement strand
CGAGCAGCGCGAGGTTCGCCACGACGCCGATGGCAAGCAGGCGCTTCGCCGCGCCGGCATCACCGCGCTCCCGATCGATCTCGAGCCGGTAGCCGATGACGTAGTTGCCAAGGATGGACAGGAGCAGCCCGCCCGCGAACGCGCCGGCGCCCCAGGCGTAGAAGAGCAAGCTCGCCACGAGCAGCAACGCGTTCCGCAGCCGTCGCGGCGCCGCGTGGTACGCGAGCAGGACCGGCGGCAGGAAGAAGAACAGGAAGGTGACCGATGAGAACACCACGGCGCTGGCCACGATAGCGCCGCAGGGACGGGCTCCTCGTACCATCCCCGCGATGTCGACCGCAGGCTCCACGGCGTTCGATCCAGCGGGATCGCAGATCCGGTGGACGGAGCTGCCCGGCTCGCGCCCCGCGCGAGTCTTCGTCCACGGTCTCGGGTCGAACGGGATGGCGCTGTTCGGGCAGTACCTGAACCGGCCGGAGCTCGGCGGGCGGCGCTCGATCGTCATCGACCTGCCCGGTCACGGCGCGAGCGATCGACCGATCGACTTCTCGTATGACCTCGAGGCGCACGCCGCCGCGGTCGCTGCGGTCTGCGCCGCGGCGGCCATCGACGGCATCGATCTCGTCGGCCACAGCCTCGGCGGCGATACGTCCATCGTCGTGGCGGCTCGATATCCCGGGCTGGTCGGACGGCTCGTGATCTCCGAGGCCAACCTCGATCCCCTGCCGCCCTCGCTGACCGAACGCCAGAGCCAGGCGATGCGCGCCGTGCCCGAGGCGGAATGGGTCGCGACCGGCTACCCGCGCCTGCTGCTGGACGACCCCGGCTGGGCGGAGACGATGCGGCTGTGCGCGCCGCACGCGGTCCACCGAAGCGCGGTCGGGCTCACGACGATGACGCGCCCCACCACGCGGGAGCTGTTCACCCGGCTCTCCATGTCCCGGACCTTCATCCACGGGGACCACGGGGAGCCGCTGCTCGGCGCGGCACAGCTGCGGGCGGCCGGGATCGCGATCACGACCGTCCCGAACTCGGGTCACATGGTCATGTTCGACAACCCCGAGGGCTACTTCCGGGCGCTGGTGGCCGCGCTGGCCTAGGGGCTAGCCCTTCGAGAGCCAGGCGCGGACGTCGCTGGCATGGTCCGCGAGGTGGCCGGTGAAGTCGCTCTGGACCTCACCCGCCGTGTCCCGCCACGTGAAGTAGCCCGGGGTATCCGTCTCGCCGATGAACGCATCTGCCGGGAGCGCGGCGACGGCGCTCCTGAGTCGGCCGAAGCTTGCGGCATAGTCATCCAGCAGTTCGTGGGCCGAGCGGCCGGCGTCCTGGTCCCGGAACCAGCCGTTGATCGGGTCGTCGTCGTCCATCTCGGCGGGCCATGGCGCGGCCGGTCGAGGTGCACCCGCCGCGGCTGCCTGGAGTCGGGAGGTGGTCCGGTTGCGCCACGCGAGCAGGTGGCTCACGAGGTCCCGAAAGGACCACTCGCCCATCGGCCCGGGTTCATCGCGGCGCCCTGCCGGCACTTCGCTGACCAGCTGCCGCCACGCGGCCTCATCGGCGTCGATCCGGCCGAGGATGTCGTCCTTCACCGTGGTCATCGGGCACTCCTTTGGTGGGTGGAGTCACCGATGATGTCACAGACACCGGTTACGTCAAGAACAGTGGTTACGGGATCCGCGTGAAGTCCCCGGTGGCAAGCTCCGACACGCGATCCTCGGTCCAGATCTGGACCACGTACGACCCGGCCGCAGCCCCCATCGTCGGGTGCGCTGCGCACAGCGAGGTTCGTGGATCGGCGAGCGCGTCCGCCCGAACCAGGGTGTTCTCGATGATCGAGCCGTTGTACAGCGTCATCGCCCGAACGTTCGCGCCGGCCGGGACCGGGGCTCGGAGATCCGCCCGCCACCAGACCGCGTCCGTGTTCGTATAGGTGCTGCCGATACCGGTGATCGTGCAGGCCGCGCCGAGCGTCGTGCCGAACGTGACCCTGCCCACCAGCGACGCGAACACCGTCGATGCAGGGGTCGGGCTCACGAGCGGGTCGAAGCGACTGAAGCTGCCGGATGACAGGAGCTCGGTATGGTCGGCGTTCCAGATCTCGATGCGATAGACGCCGGTCTGGTAGCCGGCCACGGGGCCGCCGCCACAGAACCGGACCCACGACCCCACATCAGGGTCGGGCGGAACCTCCTGGCGGTCGATCTCGACCCCGTCGTGCTGCTCGATCAGCAGCACCGTGGCATCGGCGTCCACGACGTGGGTCATCTCGGCTTCCCAATAGACATCCGCCGCGATGGTGAACCGGTTCGCACGCTGCTCCAGGCTGCAGGTGCTGCTGACCGCTTCCTCGCCGAACACGATCTGTCCCCTGGCAGCGTGCGGCGTGGCGATGGGCGTGAGTGACGCGGCCGGCTTCGCCGTGGGGCGCGGGGTCGGCCGTGCCGTCGGGTTCGGGCTGTTATCGCCGAGCCCCGCGTTGTTGAAGAAGCGAAGCGCCCAGAAGATGAGGAACCCGATCGTGATGATCGTGCCCAGCTTCGGGCGGCGGGTCGGCCGCTCGAACCGCCCGTCGGCCGCGTCCGCCGGCGCACTCCGCCCGCCCGCGGTCGCTGGGCGGCCCGTGGCGATCGTCGCGCGGGGCAAGGGCGCGCTTCCAACGACGGGACGCTTGGCGCCCCTGGACGTCGCGCTCGCGGCCGGGATCCCACCGCCGGCCGTGCCCATCGTCGACAGCGTGTTTGGCGTCGCCTGGTTTGCAAGTGTGTTCGGCGCGCCAACGGGTCGGGGAGACGGCTCGGCTCCGGATCGGCGGCGTGACTGGTCGGTCATGGGCACGGCCACTGTATGCCCTGCGGGCGGGGCCCTTGCGGCGGGTGCGATGATCCGCGCATGGTCGAGTACGGCGGCGCGATCAACAACGGCCCGGGCGGCCAGGTCGCAGGCTCCAGCGGCGCCAACGCACCGCATTTCGGCGGCTCGTCGGACGTCTTCGCAACCGTCGGGCACATCGTCAACGACGCCACCACGTGGGTGGCCTCCCTGCCCTTCGAGGCGCAGGTCGCGGGCGTCATCCTCTTCTTCCTGGCGCTGGTCGTCCTCAAGCGCGCGTTCTGAGCCGTCAGGCTGGGCGCACCCGCGTCGCGCGCGGTCAGGCGCGACCCTTGGCGAGGTCGATCAGCCGGTCGAGGACGCGCTCGCCGCCCGCCCGCAGGCCGTTGTGCAGGAACTCGTTGGTGATCCACGGCTTGCAGCCACGGATCTGGCGCGCCGCTTCCACGGCGAACTCGCGCACCACGTACGGATCGTCGTAGTAGATCGTGGCCGCGACCGGCACCTCGTTGCGGGCCAGCTGCTCGGGGTCGTAGAGCCGTGGCCATTCGTGCTCGGCCAGGATGTCCGCCGCCGCGGCGTGGGATCGCAGCTCGCCGTAGTCCTCCCACATCGATCGCGAGATGTGCTCGCCGGTGAACCACAGCTCCTCACGAAACGACTCGGGCATGAGCCGATCCCCGGACCAGCGCGTGGCGCCACCATCCGCGTAGCAGGCTTCGTGGAGCGTGGCGTAGATCGGGTTGCGCGCGATCCCGAAGCCGGGCTCCACGTCGTGGAGGAAGGCTCGGGACGGAAACGGCAGCTCGAGCACGTGGTGGACCTGCTCCGGTCCGGCGCTCGAGCCGAGCGAATGCCCGAGCTGGAGGAATCGGCGGGAGGTCAATCGGTCGCCATTGGGGAGCCGGATGTCCTCGCTCTCGAGGCGGGCAACGATGTTCCGGACCCGCGCCCGATCCTCCGGGTAC
>DATAIB010000205.1:0-7880 GCA_036262855.1 Candidatus Limnocylindrales bacterium | reverse complement strand
CGTGCAGGCCGTCACGCTGACCCAGGTGACGAGCTTCGGAACTAACCCGGGCAACCTGAAGATGTGGAAGTACGTGCCGGCCGGGCTCGCCAGCGGCTCGCCGCTGGTCGTCGCGATGCACGGCTGCACCGAGAGCGCCAGCGTGTACTCGACCCAGACCGAGTGGGGCAACCTGGCCGATCGGTTCCAGTTCTCGGTGGTGTTTCCAGAGCAGCAGACCTCGAACAACTCGTCGAGCTGCTTCAACTGGTTTCAGCTCGGTGACATCTCACGCGGCCAGGGCGAGGCGCTCTCGATCAAGCAGATGGTCGATACCATGAAGTCGAGCCATGGCAGCGACCCGGCGCGGATCTTCGTGACCGGGATGTCGGCCGGCGGCTTCATGACCGAGGTGATGATGGCGGCCTATCCGGACGTATTCGCCGGGGGCGCCGTCAACTCCGGCGGCCCGTACCAGTGCGCGACGAGCCTGACCGGCGCCAGCCCCTGCCAGCTGGGCAACGTCAGCCACACGCCGGCGCAATGGGGCGACCTGGTCCGCGGCGCGTTCCCGGGATACACCGGACCGTATCCGCGGCTCGTGGCGTTTCATGGCTCGACCGACGCCACCGTGGCGCCGGCCGATCTGCAGCAGTCGGTCGATCAATGGAGCAACGTGCTCGGGATCGACGAGACCGCCGATGTCAACGAGACGTTCCGCACGGCGACGCACAAGGTGTTCCGCGATGCGGGCGGCCGGTCGATGATCGAGACCTACCTCGTGTCCGGCATGGGCCACGCGCTCACCGTCGATCCAGGCACGAACGTCGACCAGGGCGGCGCGACCGGCGCGTTCTGTGAGGACCACGATATCTACTCGTCGTACTACGCGGCGGTGTTCTGGGGCCTCACGGGCGGTGGCGGCAGCGGCGACACCACTGCGCCCACGGTGAGCGTCACGTCGCCGGCCAGCGGCGCGACGGTGAGCGGCACGATCGCCGTGACCGCGAACGCCAGCGATAACGTCGGCGTGACCCGGGTCGACGTCCTGGTCGATGGTACGGTCAAGGGCAGCGACACCACCGCGCCGTACGCGGTCTCGGTCGACACCACGACCCTCAGCAACGGCTCCCACACGATCTCGGCCCGGGCGTTCGACGCCGCGAACAACGTGGGCAGCTCGTCGGCGGTGACGGTCACGGTACAGAACAGCGGCGGCACCACCAGCCTCCTCGAGACGTTCTCCAGCGCCTCGGGACCCGACAACCCCGGCTGGACGCTCGGCGGCTGGACCCTGTCGACCAAGGACGCCACCGGCACGGCGGGGTCGCGGTCGATCACCGCCTCGGCGGCCCCGCGGTTCAACACGGTGACCCAGACGGCGACCTGGGCAGGGCTTCTGCTCGGCGCCGCCCCCAGGCTGAGCTATGCCCGGCAGCTCGCGCTGTCCGACGCCAACACCACCGCCAGCTCCGGGCTGAGCATCATCGTCAACGACGGCACCGACCACATCGTCGACGCCAAGTCGATCTCGGGCTTCACCTCGTACAGCGAACCGAGCTTCACGACGCGCAGCAACATCGACCTGTCCGCGTTCGCCGGCAAGACCGTCACGCTCAAATTCGTCCTGACCGCCAGCGATACCTCGTCCACGGTGACGAGCGCCAGCGCGGTTATCGATCAGATCCAGATCCAATAACTGTCGCAAATCATCGTTCCGCAGAACGCCCGGATGGCGGTCCGGATGCGCCCCGAGCCGCCTTCACGACGACGATCTGGCGCCGCGGCCGCCGCCGGTTCGCATGGACAGGCGCGTCATGGAGGATGGCTGTGTGCATGTTCAGTCGTGTGAGCCATCCGTCATTGGCCCACTGACGTTCGCGCAGCGCTTCACTCGCGATAGTCTGGGCCGGCTCCTCGCCGTTCACATCCTTGGAAGAGAGAAGAGAGGCGTATATGAAGACCCTCGTTCGACTCGCGGTTGCGACCCTGTTTGCCCTCCTGGTGATTCCACGCGCAGCCTCTGCGCAGCCAGCGGCACCGACGCCGGCCCCCGATGCGGCCGGGCAACCCGCACCGGCCCCCGACTCGACCGGCCAACCGGCACCGACACCGAACCCCGACACCACGCCGCAACCAGCGATGCCGGCCGCGACCCCGCCGGCGATGCCCGCGCCCGCGCCGGCCGTGCCCAAGGGCCCCGAGTGGACCTCGCTGCGCCTCCTGCACGACAAGGGCCTCATCTCCGATGCGGAGCTCGCGTCGGCGTTGAAGGACATCGGCGTCATGGGCGCGGGCGACGCCACCACCCTGGTGCTCGGCAAGCTCAAGACCACGATCTTCGGCTACGCCGAGGCCAACTACATTTATGACTCGACCGAGAGCTGCGCCGAGTTCTGCAGCAACTTCCAGATCCAGCGCTCGGGCACGTACCGCGGCAACCACGGGCGATCGGTGTTCAGCCCACGCGACGCGCGGCTCGGTCTGCGCATCGCGGCCCCCGAGGAGCACGGCATCCGCGCGAGCGGGCTCCTCGAGTTCGACTTCTTCGGCCCGACGACCACCACCGAGCAAGGGACGTTCTCGAACCCGGTCCTGCGCATCCGGAACTCGTACGTCAAGCTGGAGACGCCGATCGTCGACCTGCTCCTCGGGCAGACCTGGAGCTTGTTTGGCTGGCAGCCGTTCTACCTCCTGGCCTCGGTCCAGCCCCCGGGGCTGCCCGGTAATCTGTTCGAACGCACCCCGCAGCTCAGGGTGTCCAAGACGATCAAGAGCGACGCGTTCACGACGGAGCTCGCCATCGCCGCCAATCGCCCACCGCAGCAGGACTCCGCGACGCCCGAGGGGGTCGCAGGGATCCGGCTGTCGTTCCCCAAGTGGACGGGCCAGCACACCGGATACATGGTCTCCACCACGATCACCCCAGCCTCGATCGGGATCTCGGGCGACCTCCGCAAGTTCCGGATTCCGGAGTTCGCGGTGACCCCGCACACCGGACACGTCCGCGTCGGCGGCGGTGTCGCGGTCGACCTGTACCTCCCGATCGTCCCGGCGACGAAGGACCACAAGGATAACGCGCTGGCGCTCACCGGCGAGTTCAGCATGGGCTCCGGCACCAGCGACATGTACACGGCGCTCGGCGGGGCCGGCACGGCCAACGCGTCGATCCCGCCCGCCATGATGGGCGGCGCGGCGACGCCGTATGTGCCGAACTTCGACGCCGGGCTCGCCGCGGTCGACGTGACCGGACACATCGAGCTCATCAAGTGGACCGGGTACATGGCGGGCCTGGAGTTCTACCCGGCGGGCACCGGGGGGCGGCTCGGGACCGTCGCCAACTTCGGACACCAGGAGTCGTCGAACGCCAAGAAGGTCGGCACGGCGGTCGACGCGACCGGCGCACCGGTCCCGGCGGCGCTGGCCAGGATCCGCGACCACGAGGAGTTCTACGAGGTCGGCCTGTTCTTCGATCCGACCAAGTCGACGCGCGTCGCGGCCAGCGGCTCCCTCTACGACGATACCTACGCCGACGGCGAGGACGCGAAGAACTATTCGCTCATCATGAGCGGGTGGATCTTCTTCTAGGGAGCCGATCGCGATGATGCCGACGCAGCTCACCTCGTGGCTTCTGTTCCAGAACGCCGCCGACCATTTCGGAGAGGTCGAGATCGTCAGCAAGGAAGCCGGCGGGACGCACCGGTACACCTACCGCGACTTCGCGCGGCGCGCCCAGCAGCTGATGCACGCGCTCGACGCCCTCGGGATCGAGCGGGGCGAGCGCGTCGCGACGCTCGCCTGGAACCACTACCGGCACCTCGAGTGCTACTTCGCGGTCCCGTGCACCGAGCGCGTGCTGCACACGCTCAACGTCCGGCTGTCGATCGAGGATCTGGCGTACATCATCGAGCACGCCGATGACCGCGCGATCTTCGTCGATCCCGATCAGGTGCCGACGCTGGAGCGGCTCGCCCCGGCGCTGTCCCGCGTCGCGCACATCGTGGTGCTCGGGGCCGAGGTGCCAGCCTCGACGCTGCCCAACCTGGTCGCCTACGAGGATCTGATCCGCGGGCGGCCGACCACGTATCCGCCGCGCGAGATCCCCGAGACCGCGGCGATGGGGCTGTGCTACACGTCGGGCACGACCGGGCGGCCCAAGGGCGTCGTGTACACGCACCGCTCGACCTTCCTGCACTCGCTCGTGACGACGTCGATGGCGACGTTCGCGCTCGGGCCCGGGGACGCGGTGTTCCCCGTGGTCTCGATGTTCCACGCCAACGCCTGGGGGATCCCTCACGCCGCGGTGATGGTGGGGGCGAAGATCGTCCTCGGCGGCCGGGATCACACCGCCGCGAACCTCGTCGATCTGCTCCAGCGCGAGCGCATCACGATCTCGGTCGGCGTCCCGACGATCTGGTTCAGCGTCGCCGACGAGCTGGCTCGCCGGAACCAGAAGCTGCCGGATCTGCGGCGGATCTTCATCGGGGGCGCACAGCCGCCGACGAGCCTTATCGAACGCTACCGGACCGAGTTCGGCATCCCGATCCACCAGATCTGGGGCATGACCGAGACCTCGCCGCTGGCGTCCGTGGCCTGGCCCAAGGAGTACATGCGCGACTGGCCCGACGACCGGCTCACCGAGGTGGTCCGGACCCAGGCCGGCCTGCCGCTGCCGGGGGTCCAGATCTCCATCCGCGGCCCCGATGGCGCGGAGACGCCGCGCGATGGCAAGACGATGGGCGACCTCCTGGTGCGCGGCCCCTGGATCATCGACGGCTACTTCCGGGGCGAGGGCAAGGAGCAGTTCACCGACGACGGCTGGTTCCGCACCGGCGATGTCGCGATCGCCTCGCCCGAGGGCTACTTCGTGATCGGCGACCGCACCAAGGACCTCATCAAGTCCGGCGGCGAATGGATCTCCTCGGTCGACATGGAGCGCACGATCATGGCGCTGCCCGAGGTCGAGGAGGCCGCCGTCATCGCGATCCCCGACGACAAATGGCAGGAGCGGCCGCTGGCGTGCATCGCGGTGCGCAGCGGGCACCGGCTCGACCTAGCCCAGGTCCGCGCGCACCTGGCGGCCCACGGGTTCGCGAGCTGGCAGCTGCCCGACCGGATCGAGATCATCGACGCCGTCCCCAAGACCTCCGTCGGCAAGTTCGACAAGAAGGCGCTGCGGGCGCGGTTCGCCACCCGGTGACGCCGGCGCTTACCCTTCGAGCTTCTCGATGATGAGCTCGATGAACTCCTTCGCCTCGAGCTTGCGGTAGGAGTAGCTCTCCTCGAACCATTGGACGACCGGGTCGGCCTGACCTTCCTTCATCTTCTTCACCACCGTTCCGCGACTGCTGACCTGTGCCAGCCGCCCGAGCACGGCGTCGGAGTTCTCATGATCGGCGTAGTGCTTCCGCAACCACGTCACGATCAAGTAGACCAGGGCAGGATCGGCGTCTTCGAACAGCGCCAGGGAATCCGCCGAGCTCATGTTGCCTTCCGAGATGCTCTCGAGGAGGCGGAGCGCGTCCTGCTGGGGTTGCTCGAGGGACATACCGGTGATCTACCATCAGTCCCAGGTCATCGCGATGAACCTCACAGCCAAAGATCGGCGGGTTGCTAGCTAGATCACGCCCGGTGCAGGGCCGGCACAAGGGCTGGCGCAGGGCCGGCAGGGCCGGCGGCGCCATCACAGGTCCACGGCGCCCTGCTCCATCGCCGCGCCGCGGGTTGGTCCCCTCACCGGCCCTTCCACACCGGCGGGCGCTTGGCCGCGAACGCGGCGGCGGCCTCGCCGAGATCCTCGGACGGCAGGAACGCGGCGTTCCACATCGCGACCCGCTCGAGCCCTTCGGCGACCTCCGCGCGCGTCGCCTGATCGAGGATCTGCTTCACGCCGCGGACCACGAGCGGCGGATTGCCCGCGATCTCCGATGCGAGCGCACGTGCCGCGGCGAAGGCCGCATCGCGATCGGCGACGACCTGGCTGACCAGGCCGAGGGCGAGCGCGCGACTGGCATCGATGTCCTTGCCGGTCAGCGCGAGCTCGCGGGTCGCGGCGTCGCCGATCACCAGCGGCAACCGCTGCAGGCTACCGAGGTCGGCCACCATCGCCACCTTGGTCTCGCGCACCGAGAACCGCGCATCGGCGGTGCAGATCCGCAGGTCGCACGCCGTGACGAGATCGACGCCACCGCCCACGCACCAGCTGTGGATCGCCGCGATCACCGGTACCGGGCAGCTCGCGACCGCCGTGATCGTCGCCTGGATCGCGCGGATCATCGTCCACAGCTCGGTGCGCCCCGCCGCCAGGCCCGCGCCGGACAACGCGGGTCCCCACCCGGCGAACGCGGCCGGCAGATCGAGCCCGTAGCTGAATACCTTGGTATCGCCCCGGAGGATCACGGCGCGCAGCGCGGGCTCGCGCGCGAAGGCCGCGAAGGTCTCGCCGAGCTCGGTGAACAGCGCGGGCGGCATGGTCGGAGCGAGCAGCGAGACGGTGGCGATCTCGCCGTCGCGATCGATACGGAGGTGGCTGGGCATGGCGCTACGTTGCCACGAGCCACCCGCCGACGATCGTTCAGGGATGCGGTAGCGCGAAGCGATGTCGGCGAGCCGGCCGTGCCGCGGGCCCCGGAGCTGAAATTCGAAGACGCATAGATCGCACCGACGCGCTCGCGATCGAGCGCGAGCGCTACGGCGCCACGCGGCGGGTCCAGATATGGCGTTGAGTGGACGGAGCGCCCCCAGTTGATAGGGTAGGAGCATGAACGAAAACCCCGCAGCCCTCGACTGGGCCGCCGCGCGTGGCGAGAAGTGGCGTGACCATCTCACCGGCATGGAAGCGATGCTCGCGCCCGTGAGCGAACCGCTGATCCGTGCGCTGCAGCTCGACGCGCCATACAGGATCGCCGATATCGGATGCGGCGGCGGCGGAACCACGCTGGAGATCCTGCGCCAGGCGCCGGAGGGGAGCCTCGTTCACGGCTTCGATATCTCGCCGGCGCTGATCGACGTGGCGCGCGCGCGCACGCGGCCCGATCAACGCGCCATCGCCTTCGAGCTTGCGGACATGGCCACGGCGCCCGCGCCGACACCGCTCTATGACCGACTGGTCTCGCGCTTCGGCGTCATGTTCTTTGACCACCCGGCGGCCGCCTTTGCCAACCTGGCCCGCTGGCTGGCGCCGGGCGGTCGATTCGCCTTCGCGGTCTGGGGCCGCGTCCCCGACAATCCGTGGATAACGAGCGTCCGCGACGTGGCTGCCGAATTCATCGAGATTCCGCCGACCGATCCCACCGCACCGGGACCGTTCCGCTTTGCCAAGGCCGACCAGCTGATCGCCTTGCTCGAACGCGCCGGGCTTGGCGAGCTCGACGTCCGCGATTGGCGCGGGGCGCTCCGGATCGGCGGTGGGCTGCCAGCCGCGGAGGCGGCGAGCTTCGTCCTCGCAGCGTTTTCCTCGTTCGGCGATCTGCTCGCCAGCGCAGGTGATTCGGTGGTCCACGCCGCGCGCCAGTCCTTGGTAGCGCGCTTCGCCGGGTACCAGCGGGACGGTGCGGTCCAGCTGGACGCGGCCGTCCACATCGTCACGGGCGCACGCCTCCCATCACACGGCGAACCCCCGCGCGCGATCTGAGAGCCAGCGATCAGGCCGCCGCGAGATCCCACACGATGACATCGAGGCCCCCCGGGAAACGCCGGACCCACCGCATGTTGGCCCTACCCGCGCCCGCATCGTCAATACCCTCCGACACCAGCGCACCGTAGTCGACGGCAACTAGCGTCATCACCGCGCGGGCGGGACCTGGAGTGGAACCGGGGCGAACACCTTGTCGCTCGTCGATGGGTAAGATCCGTCCTCGAGCGGGCGCGCCAGCTGGACGGTCCACGGCCGGGTCGCCAGT
>DATAIB010000204.1:0-7119 GCA_036262855.1 Candidatus Limnocylindrales bacterium | reverse complement strand
ATCGTGAACGGCCCGCTCGACGACCAGCGTGCGGCCGACGCAATCGAAGCCCTCCTGCCGCCCGCCGCGAGCGACGGCTCGACGGCGGCGCCGAGCGCCGCACCGGCATCGACCGCACCGTGACCGAACGACGCCGGCGCCCGCCGACGAACGCAGCCGGAGGAACGGACGCCGCCGCCGCGGATCCGGCGACGAGCCCGCCGCCCCTGTCGGAGATGCACGCCCTCATGCGCGCCGCTCGCCGCTCGCTCGATTCGCGCGGCTACCGTCATACGTCCGCGATGCTGGCCGAGATCCCCACCGACGTCGAGCCCGACCTGTACGGCAACGGCGGCGTGGTTGCCGAGCTGGAGGCCGAGGTCGCGTCGATCCTTGGGAAGGCTGCCGCGGTGTACATGCCGAGCGGCACGATGGCCCAGCAGATCGTGCTCCGGGTCCACGCCGACCGCCGGAACCGGCAGACCGTGCTCTTCCACCCGCAGTGCCATCTTGCCGTGCACGAGCTCGGCGCCTTCGAGCGCCTCCACGGGCTCCATGGACGCGCGGTCGGCTCGCGGGACCGAACAATCTCAATCGACGACCTGCGTGCGGCGCCGAGCGACGACGCGCCCATCGCCGAGGCGCCGGCGGCGCTCCTGCTCGAGCTGCCGCAGCGCGACCTCGGTGGGCAGCTGCCGGACTGGGACGACCTGGTCAAGCAGACCGAGTGGGCCCATGCGGTCGGTGCGGCCACCCACCTGGATGGGGCGCGCCTGTGGCAGTGCGCGGGCTTCTACGATCGCCCGCTCGCCGAGATCGCCGAGCTCTTCGACACGGTCTATGTCTCGTTCTACAAGGACATCGGCGCGCTGGCGGGCGCCGCCGTGGCGGGCTCGGTCGACGTGATCGCCGAGGTGCGTGAGTGGCGGCAGCGGCACGGCGGCACCCTGTTCGACATGTGGCCGCACGCCGCGTCCGCCCTGGTGAACCTGCGCACCCGGCTCCCCGAGATGCCCGCGTATCGGCACCACGCGCTTGCCATCGCGGCCGCGCTGGACGGCCTGGCCAACGTCGACGTCGTGCCCAACCCGCCGCACGCATCGATGTTCCACCTCGTCTTCCACCGGGAGGCCGAGGCACTCCAGGCCGCCGCACTGCGGATGGCGCGCGACGAAGCGACCTGGACCTGGGGCCGGTTCCACCCGACCGAGGTGCCGGGTACCGCACGGGTCGAGCTCAGTGTCGGTGCCGCAACGCTCGAGTGGACGCCCGCTGCCTTCCGCGCGGTGATCGAGCGGCTGCTGACCGACTGAGGGCTGCCGAGCTCAGCCCAGCTCGGCGAGCACCTCGTCGACCGTCTCGACGAGCCGCTCCGCATCGGCGGCGGAGAAGACCATCGGCGGCTTGATCTTGATCACGTTGTGGTCGGGGCCGTCGGTGCTGAGCAGGACGCCGCGCTCCGCCGCCCGGTTGACCAGCTCCGTGGCGAGGGCCGCATCCGGAGTCCGCGCGTCGCGATCCGATACCAGCTCGAATCCGACGAACATGCCCGCCCCACGGACATCGCCGATCGGCTCGTGGCGCTCCTGGACCTCGCGGAGGCCGCTGAGCAGGTACTCACCGGTCACGCGCGCGTGCTCCTGCAGGCCCTCGTCCTCGATCACGTCGAGCACCGCGAGCCCGATCGCGGCCGACACGGGATTGCCGCCGAAGGTGTTGAAGTACTCCATGCCGTTGTTGAAGGCGTCGGCGATGGCACGCGTGGTGACCACCGCGCCCAGCGGATGCCCGTTGCCGATGGGCTTGCCCATGGTCACGATGTCCGGCGTCGCGCCCTGGGCGGCGAACGCCCACAGGTCGTCGCCGACGCGCCCGAACCCGACCTGCACCTCGTCCGCGATCGGGACGGCACCGACCGTGCGTCCGGCCTCGAACAGGCCCGCAAGCCAGCCGGCCGGGGGCACGATCTGGCCGGCCACGCTGGGGATGGCCTCCGCGATCACGGCACCGGCGGCATGCCCGGCCGACGCCTGCGCGTCCAGCACCTCGCGCGCCCCGCGGACGTACGCCGCGCCGACCTCCGGGCCGTCACCGCGGTGGGCGCCGCGATATGGGTCCGGCAGCGGCACCACCTGCACGTCGTCGCGCCTGCCCGCGCCACCGGGTCCGTTGAACTTGTAGGGGCTGATCTCGACCAGCCGCTGCGTGTTGCCGTGGTACGCGACGTCGACGCTCGCAACGTCCGGTCGGCCGGTCGCCGCCCGTGCCATCCGGAGCGCCAGCTCGTTCGCCTCGGAGCCGGAGTTCGTGAAGAACGCGACCTCCAGGTGGCCGGGCAGCAGCGCGGTCAGCCGCTCGGCATAGGCGACGACGTTGTCGTGCAGGTATCGCGTGTTGGTGTTCAGGAGCCGCATCTGCGCGGCGCCGGCCTCGACCACCCGCGGATGCGCGTGCCCGACGTGGGCCACGTTGTTGACGCAGTCGAGGTACGCCCGTCCCTCGGGATCGAAGAGGTACGCGCCTTCGCCGCGCACGATGTGCAGCGGCGTCCGGTAGCTCAGCGACAGCGACGGGCCCAGCAGCCGGCGGCGTCGGTCCAGGAGCGCGTCGGCAGAGCGCATCGTGGTCATCGGCCGGCCGCGGTCGTCGTCGTCGCGCCGGCGCCTGCCGACTCCAGCGCCGCGAGCAGCTCCCACGCCGGCCGCTCGGAGATCGTGAGGTACGGGTCATCGGGCGCGAGCCGCGACTGGTGGGCGCTCAGCGCGACGCTGGTGCACAGCCGCAGCGCGACCAGGTCGAGGACGACGACGGCCTCCTCGTCGGTCAGCGGGACCTCGCGCTCGAACCCGCGCCGTACGGCCGCGATGACCGCGAGCGGCTCCGGCGCATCGAGCGCGGCGTACGCGGCGGCGACCGCCAGCTCGTTCGCGACGATGGAGTACACCGCATCGCCGAGGTCCAGCAGCCCGCTGATGGAGCCGCCGTCGTCGGCGACGAGCACGTTGTTGTCGTTCGCATCGTTGTGGATGACACCGTGGCGGAGCGCCGGCAGCGCCGCCGCCAGCCGCGCGAGCCGGACCTGCCAGCGGGCCAGGAGGTCGGCGCGCGCCGCGTCCACGACCGCACCGGTGTGTGCGGCGATGACGTCGAGGGCGCGGCTCGCTTCCCACTGGAAGTCGCGATGCGCCGCCGGATGATCGAACCCCATGAGCGCCCGCGCCGTCCGCCCCATCGTGGCGCCGAGATCCTCGAGAAGCGCGGACGAGCGGGACGCAGGCGAGACGGCGGACAACGGGCGGCCCGGCAGCCACGTGAGGACGCGCACGAGCAGTGGCGCATCCAGCGCAGTTGGCGACCACGCGACGATCGCGTCACCGGCAATGGAGCGAACGGCCTGTTGGCACGGGACGCCGGCGCCGGCGAGGATCGCCAGGGCCGCGTGCTGGAGCTCGAGGAAGGCCGGATCCTCGGCTCGGTTGGAGACCTTCAGGACGAAGCGATCCTCGCCGGCGACGCGCACCGCGAAGTTGCGGTCGCGCTCGCTCGGGAGCGGGCTCAGCTCGCCGCGGATGCCCCACGTCCGCTCGAGCACCCCGGCCGCCTGGCCGGCATCGATCGACGGCCGCGTCAGCACGGCCCCAACGAGATCCGTCACGCCTGACAGGGTAGCCATGGCGACGGCCCCGACTCAGCCGGGGCGCCGACCGAGGAGGAAGCTCGTCTCCATCGCGCCCTTGCCCTTGAGGTCGACGGACCCGCGCGGCTCGAACGTGAAGCGGTCCGCCAGGCGCGCCGCCACGAGGTTCGAGACGTGGATGCGCCCGGGTTCGGACGTGGTCTCGAGGCGGCTGGCAACGTTCACCGTGTCGCCCCACACGTCGTACGCGAACTTCGAGACGCCGACGATCCCGGCCACGATGGGCCCGGCATGGATGCCGATCCGGATCCGCCAGTCGGCTCGGCTCGCGACGCCGCCATCGACCGCGTCGAGCATCGCCAGCGCGGTCTCCGCGACGCCCGCCATGCCGTCGTCCGCGTTGCCGGAGATCCCGCCCACGGCAAGGTACGCATCCCCGACCGTCTTGATCTTCTCGATGCCATTCGCCTCGCATGCCGCATCGAACGCGCGGAACAGCGCGTTGAGCTCCTCGACGAGCTCAGCCGCGGGCAGCGTGGAGGCGATGCCCGTGAATCCGACGAAGTCACTGAACAGGACCGTCGTGTCCTCGTGCCGATCCGCGATCTCCGTCTCGCCGGCGTTCAGACGGTCCACGATCCGCTGCGGAAGCACGTTGAGCAGCAGGCGTTGCGACCGCGCCTTCTCGGTCTCGAGGTCGGCCAGGAGCCGCGAGAGCAGCGTCGAGTTCGAGTCCTGGAAGGATTCGAGCTGCTTCACGTTCGATTCCAGGCGGCGCAGCCGCCGCTCGAGCAGCCGGTTCTCGCGTTCGAGCGCCGCGGGATCCTGCATCGTGGCCGCTCAGGGCGCCCCGAGCAGCACCGACACGACCGTCGCGTTGTGGAACTGCGAGATGTCCGCCGCGGGCAGCGGCGCGATCTCGCCGAGGCAGTAGAACCCCGCGATCGGCACATCCCGGCCGACGAGCTCCTGGACGAGCTCGATCTCATGGCGCGCGCGTGTGCCGAGCAGGAAGCGACGGGTCGCGCAGGAATACAGGAGCGCCGCGTCAGGCGTGCTGCCCGCGGGGAACGTCCGCAGGGCGGACGAGATCGACGTCCGCACGCCCTCCATGATCTCGTCGAACCCCGCGACCGTCAGCTGGACGGTGGCGCCCTCCGGCATCGGCCCGAACGTGCTCACGTCGCCGGTCTCGCGGTCGAGGACCGTGGCGGTCCGGAGGAAGAAGTCGGTCGACATGGGCGTCTCGAAGACCGCGAGCGGGTTTGCGATGGGCGGACCAGAGGCGCTCGTGCCCAGGTACCGGTCGAAGAACTCGATCGCCGGTTGATGGTCGATCTCGTGGATGCGGCCGTCGACGATCGACGTCACCGTCGCTCGTGGCCCGACGCCCCGCCACCCGGTCTCGACGCCGTAGGAGAACGCCAGCGGCCCGGAGAACAGGAGCACCGCGATGCCGCCATCGGTGACCTCGTCGTTGACCATCTGCGCGCCCGACGTCGCCGCGGGGTTCGCGACGGGGTCCTGCGGCGACGCGCCGCCGCCCAGGATCGGGACGCCCGGTCCCAGCGCCGCGCGCAGCGCCGCCAGCATCGCCGTGGCGTCGACGACGCCGATGGTCGGGAACGCGATGCACAGCGCGGGCGACTTGTCGGTCTTCGAACGCGCCTGCTCGACCGCGCGCCCGACGGCGCCGGCGGGATCGACGGCCAGGTCGCGCCCGAGGCCGCCGGTGATGTCAACGGTGTCGGACGCGAAGACCGCCAGCACGATCGAGTCCTCGACGAGGCCGAGGACGGAGCTCATCTCGCCCGAGGTGCTCGACCCCACGATCTCGATCCCGGGGAACCGCCCGTGCACCGCGCGGAGGATGGCGGCGTGATCCGATTCCCAGGCGGCGAGCAGGAACGCTGCGGTTGGCGTCGCGCCATCGAGGCCGGCCTCGCACTCGTCGAGGACGGCGGCAAGCGCCGCCTCGAAGTCGATGTCGTCGCTGTGGCCGACCGCCATCCTGAACACGGCGCGAGCCTACTCCGAAGCCAGGCCTCAGACGGGATCGAAGCGGAATCGATCCCGGTCCGGGGTCAGGCGACCGACCGGCGTCACGGGCTCGTGGCTCAGCGTGACGAGCCACTGCTCTGCGGCCGCCCTCGCGAACAGCTCCCCCTTGACCTCGACCGAGTCGAGCGGGAAGTCGTCGAAGGCGGTGATCCAGCGCGGGTTCGCGCTCCACGGCCGCATCCCGAGGTCGCCGAAGAACGCGAGCGCCTGATTCGTGCCGCGGACGACGATCGCCTGGTGGCCCTTCGAATGGCCGCCGGTGCGGATGACCGATACGCCGGGCAGGAGCTCGCGCTCGCCATCGACCGCGCCCTCGGTCCCCCACTCGTGCACGAGCCGCAGCTCGGGCTGGTCATACGAAGCGACGATGCGCGAGTTGTCGTCGAGCGCGATCTCCCACTCCGCGCGCTGGGCGACGATCCGGGCCCGCGGAAACGCCTTCGCCCCATCGGCGCGAAGGAGCCCGCCGGCGTGGTCGAAGTGGAGGTGGCTCATCACCACGAGGTCGACCGTGCCCGGCTCGAAGCCGCCGGCCTCCATGGCGGCCACGATCGGCCTGCCCTCGTAGCGGCGCATCTCGCGCACCTTGTCGGTCACGCGCTCGCCGATGCCCGTCTCGATCAGCACCCGCCCGGCCGGCGTCTCGACGACGAGGCAGTTCAGCGCCTGGAGCAGCCGGTGCTCCTGGTCGATCTCGTCGGTGACAAGCCGGTCCCACAGGATCCGCGGCACCGGCCCGAACAGCGCGCCGGCGTCGCTCCGGAACGTGCCCGCCTGCACGAGCGAGACGTGCGTCCCGCCCCCGAGGTCCGCAGACCAGTCGCCGGCGAGCATGCCCACGCGCTCAGTCGGCCTTGTCGAAGTCGCGGTGGAACGCGGAGGCGGTCGGCTCGGACTGGCCCTGGTACTTCGAGCCGAGCTCGGGGCTGCCGTATGGCTTGTCGACCTTGCTCGTCATGCGGACGAAGCTGATCTGGCCGATCTTCATCCCGAAATACAGCGCGATCGGCAGGTTCGCGACGTTCGACAGCTCGAGGGTGAGCGTGCCCTTCCAGCCCGGATCGACGTAGCCGGCGGTCGAGTGGATCAGGAGGCCGACGCGCCCGAGCGAGGACTTGCCATCGAGGTGTGCGAGCAGGTCATCGGGGATCTCGACCCACTCCAGCGTCTGTCCCAGCACGAACTCGCCCGGGTGGAGGATGAACGGCTCGTCATCGCGAATTTCCAGCAGCTCCGTGAGGTCCGGCTGGGGCTCGCGAAGGTCGATGTACGGATAGCGGTTGTTCCGGAAGACGCGGAACTTGCGGTCAAGCCGCAGGTCGACCGAGGCCGGCTGGACGTCGCCCCGTTCGAACGGGCGGATGACGATGTCGCCGGCGTCGAGCGCCGCGTGGATGTCGCGATCGGAAAGCACGCTCATGCAGGCCCGATGATCGCACGCG
>DATAIB010000203.1:0-1747 GCA_036262855.1 Candidatus Limnocylindrales bacterium | reverse complement strand
ATCGAGCGCGCGATGGACCCGCCACTCGTCTGACGGGCCGAGCAGCCACCACGCTCCTCGCAGCCACGCGTCGCTGATGGCCGACCGGGTTCGGATCTACGAGGTCGGGCCGCGCGACGGCCTCCAGAACGAGTCGACGGCGATCCCGCTGGCCACGAAGGTGGAGTTCATCCGGCGCCTGGCTGCCGCCGGCCTCCGCGAGATCGAGGCGACCAGCTTCGTCTCGCCAAAGGCGATCCCGCAGCTTGCCGATGCTGATCATCTCCTGCCCGCCGTCCTCGCCGGCGCGGGTGCCGGCGGCGCCGTCCGGTTTCCTGTCCTCGTTCCGAACGAGCGCGGCATGGCCCGCGCGGAGACCGCAGACGCTGACGCGGTCGCGGTCTTCACCGCCGCCTCCGACGCGTTCACGCAGCGGAATATCGGCATGACCATCGAAGAATCACTGACTGCCTTCGCCCCGGTCCTCGCGCGCGCCGCGAGCCTCGGGTGGTGGCGCCGCGGCTACGTGTCGACCGCCTTCGGCTGCCCGTACACCGGCGCGGTCGCGCCGGAACGAGCCGTCGCAGTGGCGAAGCGCCTCCTCGAGCTCGGCGTGGACGAGGTGTGCTTCGGGGACACGATCGGCGTCGGGGTGCCGAGCCAGGTCGCGGCGCTCACGGGCCTCGCCGTGGCCGAGGGAATCCCCCTCGGGCAGATCGCGTTCCATTTCCACGACACGCGCGGCACGGCGCTTGCGAACGTCGTCGCCGGGCTCGACGCCGGGGTTCGCTGCTTCGACTCCTCGACCGGCGGAACCGGCGGCTGTCCCTATGCCCCGGGCGCGGCGGGCAATCTCGCCACCGAAGACCTCGTGTACCTCCTCGACGCGAGCGGGTTCGAGCACGGCGTCGACCTCGAAGGCGTTCTCGACGCGGCGCGATTCATCACCACTGCGCTCGGCAGGCCGCTCGCATCGAAGGTCGGGCAGGCGGGCGGCTGGGACGCACGAACCGGCGCCCCGATCGGTCGATGATGTTTCGCGTACGATCCGGCCCACGATGAACGGCGTCGTGCTTGTCCTGAACCAGGATTACGAGCCGCTGAACGTCACGAACCTGCCGCGGGCGTTCCGGCTGGTGTTCGGCGCGAAGGCCGAGGTCCTCGAGTTCGACCACCAGATCATCCGAACCGTCCGCGAGGAGTTCCACGCGCCGTCGGTCATCCGGCTGCAGCACCACGTCCGACGACCGCGACCGCGCGTGAAGCTGACCCGCCGCGAGGTGTTCGCCCGCGACCGGCACACGTGCCAGTACTGCGGCAAGGTCGCCAACGACCTGACCCTCGACCACATCATGCCCCGCCACCGGGGCGGCGCCCACACGTGGGACAACCTCGTCGCCGCCTGCAAGTCGTGCAACCACCGCAAGGGCGGCAAGACGCCGGAGGAGGCGCGGGTTCGCCTCCTGCGCCCGCCGTTCGAGCCGCGCAGCGACCTCTACTCGCTCTTCACGCCGTATCTCGCCGACGAGCGCAACGAGGCCTGGCGGAACTACCTCTTCCTCGGCCGAAACTAGCCCGCGCCGTTCGCGCGGTTCCCCGCGGCCAGGTCCGGGATGCCCAGCAGCTGGGTTCGATCGATCGAGGCCGTCATCATGGCGGCGTGCATGGGATCGACGCGCCCGCGTCTGTTCGAGCCGTCATGGAGCGGCTGTGGGCCCATGGGCATGCCGCGTACGTGGTCGGCGGCTCGGTGCGGGACGCGATCCTC
>DATAIB010000202.1:0-2063 GCA_036262855.1 Candidatus Limnocylindrales bacterium | reverse complement strand
CACAGCACGTGCGAGATCGAGACGAGCTTGGTACCGGGCGTGATGAGCTCGTCCATCCGGGCGAGGATCTCGTCGTCGGAGGCGTCCACGCCGAACTCGGCGAATTGGAGGTCGAGCCCGAACCGGTCGCAGACCATGTACAGCGGCCCGAACCCGCCGGGGTGCTCGTGGCAGGTGGAGACGGCGCGGTCGCCGGCCTTCCAGTCGATCGCCCACGTGCCCTGGTTCATGCCGTCGGTGGCGGCGTGGGTGATCGCGACCTCGTCGATGTCGCCACCGAGGACGGCGGCCACCGCGGCCTTGGCCTCCTCGAGGCGCTGGGCGAACTCGGCCCAGTACTCCGCGGCGGCACGGCCGAAATCGCGCTCGTACTCCTCGAGCTGGCGCATTGCGGCATCGGTCTCCGCGGGCATCGGCCCGACCGAGCCCGTGTTCAGCTGAATCGCAGCCTTCAGGGACGGCAGGGCATCGCGGACTGCGGCGAGCTTGTCTGCGTCGCTCATGAACGGGGAGACCACGAACCTATGATACGGGCGTGCTTCCCGTGATCGGCGCGCGCTCGGCTCGCATCCCGTGACCGGCTTCGCGCGCCCCGAGCTCCTTGCCTCCACCGAGTGGCTGGCCGATGAGCTCGGCCGTCCCGACGTCCGCGTGGTCGACGTTCGATGGCGGCCTGACGGGACGGGCTCGTCCGCGTTCGATGCGGGCCACATCCCCGGTGCCACGTATCTCGACTGGCGCACGGAGCTCAACGAATCGCCCTCCGAGGAGACCGGGCACGCGCTGCGGCTGGCCGCCCCGGATTCGGTGGTCGCGTTCATGGCGCGGGCCGGCGTCGGCGACGCGACCACGCTCGTGCTGTACGACGACACGCTCGGGCTGTACGCGGCTCGGGCGTGGTGGTCACTGCGGGTCTACGGGTTCGAGTCGGCGCGGATCCTCGACGGCGGCTTTCCCGCCTGGGTCGCCGAGTCGCGGCCGCTGAGCTCCGGCGCGCTCCCCCACCCCGAGGGCGCGTTCACGCCGCGACTGAATCCGCGGTTGCGCCTGACCACGACCGATGTCCGATCCCTGCTGGGCTCGCCGGACGCGCAGGTGATCGATGCGCGGGCCAATCCGGAGTTCAAGGGTCACGAAGGGAATGCGCGCCGGCTGGGCCACATCCCGGGCGCGGTGAACGTGCCGATCGGCTCCCTCCATGAGCCGGGCTCGCAGCGGCTGCTGTCCGCGGATGCGATCCGCGGCGTGCTGACGCACGCGGCCGTGGCGCGAGGCCGGCGGCTCGTCTGCTACGACGGGACCGGCGTCGGCGCTGCGAAGCTCGCGTTCGTGCTCACACTGATGGGCTACGACGACGTCGCGGTCTACGACGGCGGCTGGGCCGAATGGGGCGACCGCCTCGACCTCCCGGTGGAACGCTAGCGACCCGATCCGATCCTACTGGCCGGTAGCGGCTAGGTCAGGTCCTTCGCCCGCGGGTCCTTCTTGAGCTCGGCGGGGATGTGGGCACCCAGGCCGAGGTCCTCGTGGTGCGCCGTCTCGAGACGGTCGATCTTGTGGGTGTTCACCAGGATCGTGTCGCTCTCGGCCCAGACGTCCTTGTCGCCCTCGGCGTAGCCGACCACCGCGTTCGTCAGGGCGACGATGGCGCGCCGGTCCGTGCTGCGCATCGGATCCACGGTCGGCGGTGCGTGCAGGTAGCCGAGCACCGTGTACGGCCCGACCTTGGCGCGAACGGGATGCTGGCGCGTCCAGAGCCGGCGATCGACCCGGCCGCGCGGGCCGGAGGCGACGACCATGCACAGGTCGTCGCGAAGCACCGCCGCGGAACCTGCCTCGACGACACGTCCGTCATCGAGCGCCTTGAATGCCACGCCCTGCACCTCGTACTCCGTCGTGGAGCTCAGGAGGTCGGACAGGCGGTCCACGCCGAGCGCGATCTCACCGCGAACGGTGCAGTCATCGGCATAGGCAGTGAACGGAATCTGCATTGCAATCACGATACATCTGCGCGCCTTGCGACGGTCCTTGCATTCGCGGCGGGCGGTGCGAATCCGCACCAA
>DATAIB010000201.1:0-7703 GCA_036262855.1 Candidatus Limnocylindrales bacterium | reverse complement strand
CGGAGTCGCCTCGCGCCAGCAGACGGGCGGTGATGTGCCGCCCTGAGAACCCAAGTGCTCCGGTCACCGCATGCTTCGACATTGTTGCTGCCTCCGCCCGAAACGATTGTTGACGGCGTCAGAGCCGCTCGCGATACTTGTCCCTTATCTAGAACAAGTATCTAGCCAGTACGTGTCCCTGTCAAGGAACAAGTTGTGACGACACACCACGCGAACGACACCGCGGAGACGATCCGGCGCGACTTCGCGGCCGGATGGGCGAAGGTCGGCGTGAGCTGGGGTATCGCGCCCTCGACCGCCGCGGTCCAGGGCTACCTGCTGCTCCACGGAGGGCCGCTGACCGAGGCCGAATTGCGGCAGGCACTCGGGCTCTCCCACAAAGCGGCCTTCGGGGCGCTCGCGGAATGCGAGGCCTGGGGCCTCATTGAGCCTGCCCCGCCCCAGCGATGGGGTCAGCGCGGCCCGGCCAGCCGGGCATGGTCGGTGGTCGGCGACCACTGGGAGTGGTTCCGGCGTGTCGCGGCATCACGGCTCGAGCGTGAGACGGAGCCCGTCGTTCCCCTGGTGGACGCCGCCCTCGAGAGGGCGCGCGGAAGCGCCGAACCCGACGGAGCTCTGACCGCCACCCTCACGGCCCTTGCCGCCTTCGCCCACGACTTCGACGCATCGATGCGGGGCGTGGTCCATGCAGATGCGTCTGCGATCGCCCGGCTTGCCGGCGTGCTCGCGCGTCTCGACGACCGAACGACGGCCCGGCTCCTCGGCTCGCTCGCCGAGATCCCCGAGGGTGAGTTGGTCGCGGCTGCCGAAAAGGTTGCGGGCATGCGACCCACGGTTCTCCGCCGTCTCGTGCGGCTCGCCGCCCAGCCCGGGATCGCGCGCCTGCTGGATCGGTTTGGTTGAGGGCGCCATTTCCGAGCGGAATCGGATGCGCCCACCGTCTGGCGACGGCGGGCGCGAATGTGGTGGCGAGGACCGCGCGCCGAGGTTACGCGGCGGCGAGCACCTCGCGGAGCTTCGCGGCGAACTCGTCGGGCTTGCCGGTCTGGCCGTACTCGCCGCCCAAGAAGCCGCCGTGGTCGCCCGGGAATCGGGTCGCTTCCTGACCCAGCCGCGCGGCGACGGCCTCGCCGCCGCGCTGCGCGAGCTCGCCGTGGGAGTCGCCCCCGACCGCGATGACGAGGCGCGTCGGCGCTCGCTTGATCTGTTCGAAGTCCGGCTCGTAGGTCACGAGCCACTTCATGCTGTGGCCGAGCATCAGGTCGCTGCGGTTGCCGTCGTCCTCGGTCGGCATGCCCATCATCGCCGGGTCCATCGCCGGCGCCGCGATGACCTCGGGCGTGAACGGACCCTGGTGCATGACGACCTGCATGAACTTCGCCATGCCGTGGCCGAAGCCCTTCGCGTTGTACGTGTCGCTGATCGCCTTCGTTGCCGCGAGTGCCTGCTCGCGGTCGGGGACCACGGTGGCCAGGGGCGGCTCATGCGCGACGGCCGTCCGCAGGTCGTTCGGGTGCTTCGCCACGAGGTCCAGCGTCACCACCGCGGCACCGCTGCTGGCGAACAGGTCGACTGGTCCGCCGCCGAGCGCCTCGATGATCGCGTGGACGTCCTCTGCCTGGACGTGCGGCGTGATCGGCGTGTCCTTGTCGGTCGCGGTGCTCCGCTCGACGCCGCGCGGGTCGTACGTGACGACGGTCCGCTCCGGGAAGTGCGAGGCGAGGGTCACAAAGCCGCCGGCGCCCATCGGCGACCCGATCAGGAAGAGCGGCGGCTCGTTCGAGCTTCCGTCCCCCGGTCGGACGTCGTAGGTCAACGTGGCGCCGGGGACCTCGAGGGTGCTGGTCGTCGGTTGGGTGGTGGTGGTCACTGGTTCTCCTTGAGGATGTCGTCGATCTGACCTACTGCCCCGACGAGGCCTTCCTGCATGCCCATCGCGAGCAGCTGCTCCATGGCCGCCTGGCTCGGGAACACGTTCTCGATCGTCATCCGTGTCCGGCCGGGGCCGGCTGCGGCAATCAGCACGCGCTGGACCGTCTCCGGGATGTCCGGGTTCGGCGTTCCGTCGGCGTTCGCGAGGCCGTCGAGGAAGACGAGCTTCCGCGGCGGATCCACCTCGAGCACCTTCCAGTAGGCCCGTGGCTGATCGCCCTGCGGGCCGGTCATGTAGTACTCGACCTTGCCACCGACGCTGAGATCGTGCGTTGTCACGGTCGCCGGATAGGTCGGCGGGCCCCACCAGCGCTCGAGCTGGCGCGGATCGGACCAGAGCTGCCACACGCGCTCGACAGAGGCGTCGAACTCACTGTCAACGACCATCGTGAGCTTCTCTGGATCCTTGTGGACGGCGGTCACGGGCATCGATCGATCTCCTTCTGGTCCCCCGGCGCGTCCTCGGCGAGCAGGTCGGCCATGCGGCCGATCCGCCCGCGCCACAGCTCCTCGTACTGGTCGAGCAGGCGCCGCGCCATCAGCACCCCCTCGAGGTTCGCCCGGACGACCTTCCGACGCCCGATGCGCTCCTTCGTGATCAGCCCCGCCCGCTCGAGGATCGCGACGTGCTTCTGCACCGCAGCGAAGCTCATCGGGTAGTAGCCCGACATCTCGACGATGCCCAGGTCGCCGCCGATGGCGCGCCGGACGATGTCCCGGCGCGTGGCATCGGCCAGCGCGCCGAACATCCGGTCGAAGTCGGGAGGCGTGGTTGCGAGCTGCATTGATACAACCATACGGTTGTATGTGAGCGGTGTCAACCCGCGGCGCGCGGCCGTGCGGAAGCGCTACCTCGTCGAGGCGGCGAAGAGCTCCCACTGGCCCGGAACGCCGCGGAGCTCCGCGGCGCCCAGCGGCTCGAAGTTGAAGTCCGTCCCGATGGCGAGGTCACGGACGGTTCGCGTCACGACCGCCTGGCCCGGGCCCGCCGCCGCGAGCACGCGCGACGCAATGTGCACGCCGATGCCGCCGAGATCGGCACCCCGGACCTCCACCTCGCCGGTGTGGATCCCGGCGCGGACCTCGACGCCCAGGCGGCGCGCGGCCGCGCCCATCGCGAGCGCGGCGCGAACCGCCCGCGTCGGCGCATCGAACCGGGCCATCACCCCGTCGCCGGTCGACTTCACGAACTCACCGCCCCAGCGCTTGATCTCGGCGCGCGCCGCCTCGTCGTGGCGGTCCAGGAGCCGCCGCCACTCGCGATCGCCAAGCGCCGCCGCACGCCCCGTCGAATCGACGATGTCCGTGAACAGCACGGTCGCGAGCACCCGGTTCGTCTCCTCGAGGACCCGGTACGTCTCGACCTGGTCCGGGGTCCAGACGAAGGGCTCCAGCGCCGCCGAGCGCTCGGGCGCCAGCTCGGTCCGCTGGTAGGTCAGGAGAACGACGCCGCCGGAGGTCGTCTCGGACTCCACGAGCCGCAGCCGTCGGAGGTCGGCGTCGTCGCGGAAGAGGCGCTTGCCGCTCCCGAGGATCACCGGGAAGAGCGCGATCCGGAGCTCGTCGACGAGGTCGCGCTCGAGGAGGCCCGCGACCAGATCGGCGCTCCCGTAGAGCATCAGGTCGCCGCCCGGCAGGTCCTTCAGGCGCTGCACGTCCTCGCCGAGGTCGCCGCGCAGGATCGTCGTGTTCGCCCAGTCCGTGGATTGCAGCGACTTGGACACGACGTACTTCGGCAGGCGGTTGACGAATGCCCCGATCGGCGCCGCAGCGGCCCGGGCGGTCGGCCAGTACGCGGCCCAGACGTTGAACGTCGTCCGCCCAAAGAGCAGGGCCGACGCGCCGTTGAGCTGGCGCCCGTTGAACGCCGAGAGCTCCGGGTCGTCGGCTTCGGCGCGCATCGCCCAGCCGTTGCGGCCGCTTCGGTGCTCCTCGTACCCCGGCGCCTCCATGACGCCGTCGAGGGTCATGAACTCGACGACGACGAGCTTCACGCGCCGGGGCTCGGACCGTCGCTGGCGGCCGGGCTCGCGAACTCCATCGAGCCGAAGAAGCTCTGCCCGAGCTGATTGATGTGCTCGATCTCCGAGACCGCGTGGGCCTCGATCCAATCGAGGCTCACGATGATCGTCACGGTGGCGCCGCTGACCGGGACCGTGATCAGCCGGAACCGTTCGCCCGGCGTGCCACCGAACGTTTCCGTTCCGATCGCGAACACCGACGCATCCTGGCCGACGAGCCCACCGCAGGCCGCGAGTGCCGCCTCGGAGATCGTGACGTCGACCTGCTGCCCATCGAGCGAGCCGACCTTCACGGTCGTCGGGTCCGAGACCACGAGGAAATCGCGGTGGCGCATCTCGTCGATGACGTCCGTCGGGACCGGCACGGTCTCGCCTTCGCTCGGCCCGGAGATGCAGGCGCTCTGGAGGACTTCGCTGATGCGGGCGACGACGATGCTGCCCGCGGGATCGGATTCCCGGATGAGGCCGAAGATGTCGGCAGCGTCCCGGTTCACCGACCAGCCGAGGTTCTCGATCGTGAACGTGAAGGCCGGCTGGAACTGGCTCGTCGCGTAGGTCCCGATCTCGACCTTGCCCAGGATGACCGGCACGGCCGTCGGCGGTGCGAGGGATGGCGCGGGTGTCTGGCCCTTCGCCAACAGCCCGCCACCGAGGGTCGCGCCCAGGACGGCGATCACGACGAGCGCAACGGCGATCGAGCCCCCGACGCCGAGGAGCATGCCCATGCGCGGCAGCACGACCGCCGTCCGCGCGGTCGTGTCGCGGGTCACCGCATACGTCTCGACGGCGTTGGCGAAGCCCTTCAGGCGCCGCCGCCCGCGGGCGATGAACCCGACGGGGATGCTCGCCTGGGTCATGTCCTTCACGGTGTCCGAGACGAGCACCTCGCCGGCCCGCGCGGCCGAGCACAGCCGGGCCGCCATGTTGACGGCACTGCCGATGTAGCCCTCGGCCGTCTCGACGGCCTCGCCGGCGTGCACCCCGACACCCAGCTCCAGCGGCCGGCCCCGCTCCTTGGCGTTCAGCTCCGCCGCGGCGTCGACGAGCTCGAGGCCGCACATGACGGCACTCGACGCGGACGGGAAGACCGCGAAGATGTTGTCGCCCTCGGTCTTGATCTCTGCGCCGTCGTGCTGGGCGATCGCGCTGCGCGCGAGGTCGAGGAACCGGGCAACCATCGCCGCTGCCGCGGCGTTGCCGTGCCGCTCCGCGAACGACGTGAATCCGCGCACGTCGGAGAACAGGAAGCCGCGAACCGCGGCGGCGCCGGCCCCGCTGGAAGCGTCGTTCATCACGTCGCCGGAATGGTACGGGCAGGGATGGCGCGCCTGACAGGACTCGAACCTGCGACCTTTGGGTCCGGAACCCAACGCTCTATCCACTGAGCTACAGGCGCGCGAGCCGACAATCCTAGCCGGTCGCCGGTGGAGCACGGTCAGGGCATCGGCTGCCAGCTCGCGTGGATGCCCCAGGCGACGCCCGGCTCGGCAGGGCCGCTGACGGTGCTGAGGTCGGCCAGCAGGGGGCTCAGCGGCACCTGACCCGTCCCATCCGCCCCCATCACCCAGAGGCCTCCGGCATGGAAGAACACGAGCCTGCCGTCCGGTGTCCAGCTGGCCCATGCGGACTGGTGGTCGTTCGTCAGCTGCGTGAGGCCGGTGCCATCCGCATGGATCACGTAGATGTCGTGATCGCCCATCGAGACGCCCTTGCACGGGTAGCCGGTCACCGGAGGCCGTCCGGTCGTCATGACGATGGCGGTTCCGTCGGGCGACCAGTGGAGATCGCCGACGCAGAGCTCCGTCGGCACGGGCAGGTTTCGCCGCGCGCCAGTCGCGAGATCCAGGATGTATGCCTGCGTTCCCGCCACGGAGGGACCGATGTTGCGCACCGGTTCGAACGTCACGAGCTGCGTGCGATCCGGCGACCAGTTCGGCCAGCCCTCGCGGCCATGGCTGAGCGCTTCCGTCTCGCCTCCCGGGACATCGGACCAGTCTGCATCGGTCACGCCGCGGACATCGGTGCCGTCGGGGTTGCCGATGTACGTCCCGAAGCCCCCCAGCAGGAGCAGCCGTCGCCCATCGGGCCACCAGTTGCCACCGAACTGCGTCACGCCGGTCAGACCGCCGCGCGCGCTGAACTGGTGGAGATCCGTGCCGTCGGGGCTCGTGAGCCAGAGGTGCTCGGTGACGCCGCCAACCGAGTTCAGCAGGATCAGGCCCGGCGGGTTCCCCGGCGCTGATGCGGGCGGCTCGGTCGGACCCGCCGTTGCGGCCTCGAACGGCGTCGGATTCGGCATCTGCGTCGAGATGGGTGGCGGCATCACCAGCCGCAGCAGGCCGCCGGCCCATGCGAGGCCGAGGACCACCGCAAGGAGCACCACGCCGGTCACGAGCAGAGCGCGCCGTGTCGGGGCGGGCCCGCCACCGAACGCCACCCAGCGCGGCCGCTGGCCGATCAGCGGCTCGGTGACGCTGATGGTGCCCGCCCGTCGCTCGATGTCCGCCCACAGGTCGGGCGCAGGAAGCCGATCGAAGGACCGGAAGCCGGCGTGCAGGTCAGCCATCGTGGTCCCCCAGGAGTGCATGCAGCCGCCGGCGCGCACGGCTCAGATTCGCCCGGACGGCAAGCTGGTTCGATCCCAGCCGGCGCGCGATGACACCGACGGGAAGGTCGGCGAAGTAGAAGAGGATCACGGCCGCACGCTGGGCATCCGGCAGCTGCCGCACCGCCTGCAGCAGGTCCCCATCCGCGTAGTGGTCCACGTGCCCGTCCCTGCGCCGGGGCGGATCGTGCGTGGTGGCGCGGTCCTTGAGCATGCCCGCCGCGATTCGGAACGCGGACCGCCAGACCCACGCTGCGGGGTCCCGAATGGCTTCCCCGCGACGGAGCGCCTGGGCGTACGCCTCCGCGACGGCGTCGCTCGCGAGCTCGGCATCCCCGCCGAACATGTACACGGCGCGCCAGAGTCGATCGCCGTGCTCCCGATACAGGAGCTCGATGCGCCGGCGCCAGTCGACCACGTCGCCCAGCGCTGCCCCCGCAAGGACTTCGGGCGAAGCGGGTGACCCGTTGATCGGTCGGTCGTCGGCGGTCATCAGTGCCTACGGGTGGATTTCTGCCGAAAAGGTGACCTCAGAGCCGATGCAGAAAATCGATCAGGCCGGCGAAGTACGTCTCCTGGTCGTCGTACATCGCCATGTGGCTGCCGTTCGGGCAGTGCAGGTAGCGGCCCTTCGGGAGGCGCGTCGCCATCATCCGCATCCACTGCGGGTCCATCGTGTCGTGCTGGGCACCGATGACGAGCGTGGGTACCTCGATCCGCGCGAGATCCTCGGTTCGGTCCCAGTCGGAGAGCCGACCGGTCAGGCCCAGCTCGGACGGACCCTGCATCGTCACGTAGAGCTGCTGGTTCAGCCGGAAGCCGCGGTTCACCGGATCCGGCCAGTCCGCCGCGGGCATGCGCAGGACGTGCTGCTCGTAGTGATGCGGGATCAGCAGCTCCATGTACCGCGGGTTCTCGATGTCACCAGCCGCCTCGAGCGCCTTGATCTCCGCCAGCGCCCCCTGGTCCATCGCCGGCATCAGCACCTCGTGGGCATACCGGTTGTAGGCCGGGCAGCTCGACTGCATGTTCGAGATCACCAGGCCCTTGAGGTGCTCCTGATGGTGGAGCGCGTACTCGGTGGCGAGGATGCCGCCCCACGAATGGCCGAGCAGGACGAAGTTCGAGGCGTCCAGCCCCAGCGC
>DATAIB010000200.1:0-9636 GCA_036262855.1 Candidatus Limnocylindrales bacterium | reverse complement strand
GGGCTGCGCCATGATGGCGTGGTTCGCGTACAAGGAATACCAGGCGATGCCGAAGACCGCGGCCCCGCCGCCGCCTGCGCCGCCGGCCGCCTGACCGAACGTCGCTCCAAGCTGCCCGAACGACGGGCCGGGTTCACCCCCCGGCCCGTTTCGTTTTGTCCGGCGGCGTTAGCCGGCGGGCTGATTCACGGCGCTCAGCCGGCGGGCGTCGATCCCTTCGGGCGCAGCCCGACGAAGTTGACGAGCGCGCCCAACCCGAGGAGCGCCGCGCCCACGAGCACCGCCACGTGATACGCATCGGCCGAAGCGGCCTTCGCGGCGATGGCGAGCGCCTGCGGCGCGTTCGCCGGCGGCGGGTTGAGCGCCTGGTATGCGCTCCTGATCTCGGGTGAGCTGGGATCCACGCCGGGAGCGGCCGCCGCGAGCGCGGAGTAGAACGCGCCGCTGACCACGATGAAGACGGCCGCGGCGAGCAGCGGCTGCCCGACCCGGGACAGCGCGTTGTTGATCGCCGATGCGAGGCCGGCGTTCCGTGCCGGCACGGAGTTCATGAGCCCGGTTGTCAGCGGCGCCACCAGCAGCGCGATCCCGATGCCGAAGATGAGACCGGCCGGCAACGGCCCGATGAGCACATCGAACGGGGGCAGGAGGGTCGATGGATCCGTGAGCGACGCGACCCACGGTTGCGACGCGGCGCCGACGCCGAGCCACCACAGCAGGCCAACCGCCATCACGAGCGGGCCCGCGACCATGAACGGGCGCACCCCGATGCGGCCCGACAGTGCGCCCACGCGCGTCGACAGGACCGCGAGCAGGATCCCGGTCGGGAGCCCGATGAGCGACGCGCCGAGCGGCGTGTACCCGAGCGTGCCCTGGAGGAACAGGGCCTGGAAGCCGGCCATCGCATACAGGACGCCGTAGATCAGCAGGGTCGACAGGTTGATCGTGCTGAACGCGCGGATCCGGAACATCGCGAGCGGCACGAGCGGGTTCGAGCGCCTGGCCATGAGGAGCGGGAAGGCGATCAGGGCGACCACGCCGATGCCGAGGGAAATCAGTGCGACCGGCTCCTGCCAGTTGCTGCTGTAGCCGCGCACCGCGCCGAACGACGTACCACCGACCGCGACCGCCGCGACGATCGCGCCGAGCCAGTCGAAGTTGCCCGAGGAGGTCTCGTCGCGCGATTCCTCCATGTACCGCCAGGTCAGCCACGCCGCGATCGCGAGGAGCGGCACGTTCAGGAGGAACAGGGCGCGCCAACCTGCGAGCTCGACGATGATCCCGCCGATGGGCGGCCCCAGCGTCCCGAGCGCCGCGGTGACTGCCGCCCAGAGCCCGAACGCCCTGGCGCGCGCCGCGCCCTCGAACGTGTTCGTGATGATCGCCAGCGAGCCTGGCACGAGGAGGGAGCCGGCGAGCCCCTGCAGCAGCCGCCCGAGCACGAGGAACTCGAAGTTGGGCGAGAGGCCGCAGATGATCGACGTGATCCCGAACCCGACGAGCCCGATGAGGAACGTCCGGCGGCGGCCGTAGTAGTCCCCGAGGGCGCCGGCCAGGACCAGGAACGCCGCCAGGGTCGCGAGATAGCCGGACGTGACATACGTCTGGCCTTCGAGCTTGCTGAACAGCGAGCTCGGCAGCTCCGCGCCGATGCGCTGGAGCGCGATGTTCACGAACGTCCCGTCGAGGAAGACGATCGCGGACCCGAGCATCGCCGCGCCGAGCGTGCCGCGTTCGCGAGGTGTCATCGACGGGAGTCTATCGGCGGGACGAGGTCGCCCCGCGGCCGATCAGTCGGGATGGGCCTTGCGGAAGCAGTCCGAGCAGTAGACCGGTCGATCCATGCGCGGCCGGAAGGGCACCTGCGCCTGGTTGCCGCACTCCGAGCAGAGCACGGCGAAGTACTCGCGGGTCGGGGTCGAGCGCTCGTAGCCGCGCGGGCCACCGAGGTCGGACGCGGAATAGCCGGTGTCGCGCGCCGCCCTGCGGCTCGCCCGGCAGCTGACGCATCGCTTCGGGTCGGACGAAAAGCCCTTCTCGGCATAGAAGCGCTGGTCATCCGCGGAATGGATGAACTGCGAGCTGCAGTCGACACAGGTCAGGGTTCGATCGGCGTAGGTCACGAGAGCCTCCGGAGCGCGTGGATGTGCTTCTGCTGGTGCGCCGCGCGGAGGCCCGAATCCGGCAAACGACGGGATTCGGCTGATGGCTTCAGCCGGCGCCGCGCGACCCTGGTGCCGAATTCGGAGACCCTTGGGCGGGGCGCACCGGAAATAGCGAGCGAAGCCTACAACGGCTTCCCGGATCCGGCCTTTCGGCGTTCGACAGCCTTCGTGGCGGGTTCGAGGCAGGTCGTGACAGATGACCTGTCACAATGCGCTGCGACCGTTCGCTCAGGCGAGCGGGGAGCAATTGGGGGCGCCCCGCTCGCCAGGCTCTCGAAGCCGGCGCGCGGGCACGCGCCAACCGACGCTGGGGGAGGCCGCTACACAGGCATGCTGCGACTGCTGCACACGGCAGACGTCCACCTCGGGGCCCGGCATACGGACCTCGGTGATCGCGCCGCCACGCAGCGGGAACGGCAGTTCGCCGCCTTCGTCGCGACGGTGGACCTCGCGCTCGCCGAGAAGGTGGACCTGGTCCTGATCGCCGGCGACCTGTTCGACTCGAACGTGCAGCCGCGCCGCTCGGTCGAGCGTGCCGCGGCGCAGCTGAAGCGACTCGTCGACGCGCGGATCCGCATCGTCATCGCGCCGGGCACGCACGACCTGTACGACCGCGCCTCCATCTACCGGGCGTATGACCTGGCCGCGATGTCCGGCGCGGTCGGCTCGGATCTCGTGACCGTGCTGGATCCGGACCATCGCGAGGTCCACCTGAAGGCCCTGGACCTGATCGTCCACGGCCGTTGCTGGGCCACGAAGCGAGCGCCGGAATCGCCGCTCGCGGGCGTCGACGTGGCCGATGACGATCGGGCCGCGTGGCACATCGGCCTGCTCCACGCCTCGATCGCCATCGAAGGCAGGACGGACGGCGACGAGGTCGTCATCACGACGGACGAGATCGCCGCGAGCCATCTCGACTACCTCGCCCTCGGGCACTGGCACTCCACGTCGAAGGGCAAGGCCGGCGGCGTGACCTACGCGTACGCCGGCGCGCCGGAGCCCGTGGCGCTGGACCAGGACCGCGCCGGCAACGTGCTGCTCGTCCAGCTGGACGCGCACGACGGCAAGAAGCAGGTGACGATCGAGGAGCGGAAGGTCGGCAAGGTTCGCGTGGAACGGCTGCGGCTGGATGCGGCCAAGGTGGGGTCACAGCCCGCGCTCGTGGCCAAGCTTGCCGATCGCGCCGACGCGAACGTCGTGCTCGATGTCGAGCTGATCGGCATCCGCCCGGACGATCTCGACCTGCACGTCGAGGAGATCGAGACGGAGCTCGCCGACAAGTTCCTCAAGGTGCGGGTCCGCGACCGGTCGGTCGCCCCGTTGCCGGAGGGCTCGCTGGCTTCGCCGGACACGGTGCTGGGCGCGTTCATTCGTGATCTCGAGGCGCGCATCGCCGAGGAGGAGGCCGCAGCGGACGGCGTCGCTGGTGGCGACGCCACCGACGCTGACGCGGCCGAAGGGTTGACCGGCGCCGACGACGCGAGCGGCGCCGACGACACGACGAGCCGGAAGGGGAAGCGTGCCATCCCGGTCGCGGGCGATGGGCCGGCAGACGAGCTGCGCGACGCGCTTCGGCTGGGCCGGCTGCTGCTCGGTGGGGTCGAGGTGACCCTGTGAGGATCACCCGGCTGCAGCTCCAGAACGTGCGACGACACCAGAACCTGGACGTGCAGCTCGCGCCGGGGCTGACAGTGGTTCGAGGTCCGAATGAATCCGGCAAGTCGACCATCCAGCGCGCGCTCGAGCTGGCGCTCACCCGGCGCGTGACCTCGGGCTCCGCGGACCTGGACGCGATGCGCACCTGGAACGCGGCGGACGACGACCGCCCGTGGGTGCGGCTCGAGTTCGAGCAGGAGGACCTCGACGGCGTCCGAACCGGCACCCTGGAGAAGTCCTTCCGGGGCGCGCGTGGCACGGTCAAGCTCGAGATTGACGGCGAGACCATCACGGACCCAACGCGCGCCGACGAGGTGCTGGGCGATCTCACCGGCATTCCCAGCGAGGCGTTCTTCCGGTCCACCGCGTCCGTCCGCCATCACGAGCTCGATGGGCTCGCGCGGGACGAGGCGGCGCTCCGCGACCGCCTCCAGGCATCGATCTCCGGCGCGGACCGCGGGACGAGCCGGGCGCGGCGCAAGCTGGAGCGCGCGCTCTACGAGCTCAACACGAAGGGCGACAAGAACCCGGGCCGGATCAAGGCCGCGGAGGCGGCCCTCGCCGCGTCGACCGCGGCGCAGCGCAACGGCGAGGCGGCGCTCGCGCAGCTCGAGTCGGATCGCGATTCGCTCGCCCAGGCCCGCGAGGAGCGTGCCGCCGCGGAAGCCGAGCTGGCGGAGCAGCGCGGGATGCTGGAGAAGGCACGTCTCGCCGAGCGCCTCATGGCCGAGCGCGACCAGGCACGCGAGCGGTTCGAGCGCTACAGCACCGCCGTCGATGTCGCGGGCCAGATCGACCAGCTGGAGGCGAGCCACCCCTCCTCGAACGGCCTGCCCGCACTGCGCGAGGCGATGGCGAAGGTGCGCGCCTCGGACCTGCGGATCCGCGAGCTCAAGGCCGCGCTCGCCGGCGAGGTCGAGGTCAAGTACGAGATCAACGAGCCGACGCCCCGCTCCTGGCGCCCGACGGCCATCGCCGCGATCGCGCTCGTGGTGCTCGCCGTCCTGCTCGTCATCGGGGACCAGCTGAGCATCCTGCCGCGCGACCTGCGGGACATCGGGATCTCGATCGCGGGCCAGAAGCTGTCGCTGCCCGGCGTGCCGGTGCTCGCCGCGCTGCTCCTCCTGTTCGCGATGGCCCTCGCGTGGGTCGGGCGCCGGCAGCGCATCCGCGCCAAGGCCGTGATCAGCGCGCGCGACATGCGAGCGCAGGAGATCGAACGCCGGCTCCGAGGGCGCTCCCAGCTGGAGCAGGAGCTCCAGGTGGAAGAGGTGACGCTCACCAATCTCCTCGCCGCGCTCGAGCTGCCGGACCTTGCCGCTGTCGAGGCGCTCGTCGCCGCCGAAGAGGCGCACATGACCAACATCCTCAAGCTGCGTGCCCAGCTCGAAGGGCTCGTTGGCCGCGAGCCGGCAACGACGCTCCCGGAGCTCCGTTCGAAGGCGGCGCTCGATATCGAGCAGAAGACCGCCGCGATCGAAGAGCTCGGCGCGATTGCCCGCGAGCCGCGGGCCCGCGAGCGCCTCGAGGTCGCCGTGAGCGACGCCGACCGCCTCCTCAACGGCGCCCGCGACACCGAGGCAAGCGCCAGGGCCCGCGTCGAGCAGAACGCGGTCGATGCCGAGGAGGTCGCGGCACACGCCGAGCGCGCCGCGCAGTGGGCGGAGCAGCTCGCTGCGCTCCAGCGGCGGGCCCGCGTGTACGACTCGACCCTCAAGGCGCTCGATGCCGCGGAGCGGGCGACGATCCGGACCGCGACCCGCTACCTCGAGAAGCGCATGGTCGTTGACCTCGACCGCGTGACGGCGGGTCGCTACCGCCACGTCCGCGTCGACGACGAGAACCTCGGGCTGCGGGTCTACGCCCCGGAGCGCGGCGACTGGGTCGACGTCTCCACGCTCAGCCAGGGCACGCTCGACACGGTCTATCTGGCCGCGCGCATCGGCCTCGTCCGGCTCGTGACGGGCGATCGCAGGCCGCCGCTCGTGATGGACGACCCCTTCGTGACCCTCGATGACCAGCGTGCCGAGCGCGCACTCGAGCTGCTGCACGACATCAGCACGGACTTCCAGGTCATCTACCTGACGACCTCGGATCGCTACGACCGCGCCGCCGACAAGGTGGTGGAGCTCACGCCCGCGACCGCGCTCACGCCGGACTCGGTGCCGGACGATCGGACGTCGGATGCGCCCGCCGCCGCGGGCCTAGAAGCCCCCGCCTCCGCCGCCGCCGCCGCCACCACCGCCGCCGCCGAACCCGCCGCCTGACGAGGACGACGGCGAGGTCGACATCGAGCCGATCGAGCTCGACAGGCTGCCGATCGAGCTGATCCCGCTGCCGCCGGAATACCAGACGGGCGAGTAGAAGCTCGACCCGGTGGATCGGGCGGTCTCGAACGTCTCCTTGATCAGGTCGTCGATCTCGTCCTTGAGCCCGAACGCGACCGCCCACACCGTGAGCAGGTCCGGCGTGGTGATCCACGGGAGGCGGGTCTTCGTCTCCTCGACGGCCTCATCCACCGTGTGCGCCTTCTTGAGCTCGTAGCGGAGCGTGTTCCGGTACCCGATCGCCATCCCGAGCGCCTGCGCCCCCGATTCCGTGCGCGCCACGAGGCGGCCGCTGAGGATCATGGTGAGCACGGCGAGCCCGATGGACAGCAGCATCGGGGCGAGGAAGAAGCCCTTGCCGGGCTTGAAGAGCTGGTCGGAGTCGGAGAGGTCGAAGGCGAAGAAGAAGCCGAACACCACGACCAGGACGATCGCGCCCACGCCCGCGCCGATCCACTTCGCCGGCAGGGAGTTCGGATCGTCCTTGAAGAACCCGCTTGTCTTGGCAGCTCGACCGAGGCTCTTCTTGAACGAGGCGTAGAGCTTCGCCCCCTCGCCGGCCTTCAGCTCGGTCCAGCTCAGGCCACTCCCGCCGGCCTTGACTCGAATCAGGGACGCGAGATCGGACTCGGCGCTGCCGAGCGGGCGCCGCCGCGCCTCGAGCGAGTTCGGGTCGATCGCCTCCTCCGGCGGGATCACGAGGTCGACGTGCTTGTCGTCGCCGTCGGCGGAGACGAAGTTCACGAGGCCGCGATGCCCGAGGTCGACCAAGGCCGATGTGAACGCGTCCTTGTCGACGCCCTCCTTGCGCAAGGCGGTCGCCAGCGCCGGCGTGAGCCCGGGCGGCGGTGTGGGCATGAGGACGGAGTCGTCCACGAGCGGGACTTCGGCATCGCGGCCGTGCTCCCACCACTCGCGCAGGAACAGCACGAACAGCAGGACGCCGACACCGCCGACGAGGACGGTCAGGATCGTGTTGAGGAGGATCTTGAGGCCGCGATCCGGGTTGCCGTTGGGCTGCGCCACGTGGTCGATCTTCTGCATGCCGGCGAGGAGCGCGCCGTTCAGGTCGCCGTCCTTGGCCTTGGGGAGCATCTGCTCGTCGACCGTGGCCTGGCACTCATCGGCATCGAGGTACAGCTCGTTGAAGCCCTTGCCGCCGTACAGGTAGATCTGGCCGTGCCGGTTTGACGTGTCCATGTCGAACAGCACGACGAGGCCGTCGTTCACGCCCTTCCGGCCGACGCCCCACGTGTTCATGATCGTGATCGCGTCCTGCTTCGCGTCGTCCGTGCTCACGTGCGAGAAGCCGGTCGGCCACGACACGACCGCGACCTCCGCCTGCGTGCGGGCCCGGATCGCATCGGCGATCTGCTCCGCCTGCTGCTCGGCCTCCGGCGTCCAGATGTTCGAGAAGTCGTACACCGCAACGCCTTCGCGCGACGGCGGCAGGGTCATCGGCCCGCCCCCCAGGTCGTCGAGCGGGCTCAGCGATGGCTCCGCGATATCGAACGACGCACCGGGGGCGCCGAAGCCGCCCGCCTGGATCTCGTTGTTCAGCTGGCCGATGCCGGCGAGCAGCGCCGCGTCGGTGTCTCCGAGGCTGAACACGGGACCCATGAACACGCTCGAGATCTGGTCCAGGTCGTCTGCGCTCAGCCGATCGGCGAGGAACGCATCGCCGCCCACGAGGGCGATCTGGCCCTCCTTGGTGCTGCCCTTGTTCATGTCGAACAGGATCACGAGCCCGTCGTGCGTGCTCGCCGTGCCGACGCTCCAGGTGGTCAGGATCGTCTGGGCGTCCGCGTCGGCGGTTTCCTGCGAGACGGCGGCCTGATCGCTCGGCCACGACACGACCACGACCTCCGCGCCGGATTGCTCCTTGATCTGCTCCGCGAGGAGCTGGGCCAGGTGCTCCGTGGAATCGGTCCAGATGTTCGCGAGGTCGTAGACGTTCACGCCGTCCTGCTTCGCGGGCAGCGTGACGGCCGCGGAGGCAGCGGGCACGAGCAGGAAGACGCCGAGCGTCGCCGCAACCAGCGTCGCAGCGAGGCGCCGGAACGCGACGCGGCCGGCGACGGGGCGTGCGACGGAGCGGACGGCGACGGTGCGGCTGGCGGTGGAGCGACGGAAGACGGGCTGCATGGGCAGCCGCGATGATATGCGGATGCCCGAGCCCTTCATTCCGCCGACGCTCATGGTGGTCGTCCTCGGCATGCTCGCGACGCTCGGCTGGGGCGTCGGCGACTTCGGGGGCGGGCTCGCGAGCCGCCGCGCGCCCGTGCTCGGCGTGCTCGGCGGCAGCCAGGTGGCGAGCCTGCTCATCGCGGTCCCGCTGCTGCTCTCGCGCTCCGAGCCCGCGATGTCGACGACCGACATCCTGATCTCGATCGCGGGTGGGCTCCTGGGCGCCCTCGGCCTCGCGCTCCTCTACCGGGGCTTGTCGGTCGGGCGCATGGGGGTTGTCGCGCCCGTTGCCGCCGTACTGACGGCGACGCTGCCGGTCCTGTTCGGGTTCTGGAAGCAGGGCATCCCATCGATGTTCGCGATCGTGGGCATCGCGCTTGCCATGGGCAGCGTGGTGCTCGTGTCAAGGGCACCACAGGACGAGAACGATGCCCGCCCGAGCGGGCTCGGGTATGCGCTCGCGGCCGGCACGACGTTCGGGCTGTTCACCATCGCGGCCTCGTTCCTGAGCAAGGACCTCGTGGTCGCGCCGGTCGTCCTTATCCGCGTCGCCTCGATCGCCGCCATCGCGGGGTTCCTCGTCATTCGCCGCGGTGAGTGGCGCGTCCCGAGGCGCCTGTGGCCCGCGCTGTTCGCGGTCGGGGTGGTCGACATGGGCGCCACGGCTGCCTACCTGAGTGCGATCTCGATCGGGCCGCTCGCGATCGCGGCGATCCTCGCCTCGCTCTACCCGGTGGTCACCACGGTGCTGGCCACGGTCGTGCTCAAGGAGCGCGTCACGATGGGCCACGCGGTCGGGATCCTGGCCGCTGCCGGCGCGGTGGTCCTCATCGCCGCTGCGGGCTGAAGGTTCGCCACCGGCGGAATCTCGCCGACGCCGCCGGCGGCTCAGGAGCTCCGTCGAACCTCGACGCGGTCAAGCTCGTCTGCGGTGCGGATTCGGTGGACCGCGCTGAAGCCTTCCCGGTCCAGCGCGCCGGGTGCCATCGCCCGCTCGAGGTGGGCCAGCTGGTGCCGGACCGCTTCCTCGGGCACGACGCGTCCGGCGCGCGCGGCATTCCGAGCGATCACGAGCGCCGGATCGAGCTCGAGGATGATCGCCACGACCGGCGTCCGGCTTGCCGCAGCAGCACGCAGGATGCTGCGCCTGGCGTAGGGCGTGACGTTCGTCGCATCGATCACCGATGTGCGGTGGGCGAGCAGGCGTTTCGCGAGCTGCCGGTTGAGGATCGAGAACGCCGTGCGCGTCGCCCGCTGATCCGACTCGCAGCCCGACACCATCGCGCGGAAGGCATCCGACG
>DATAIB010000199.1:0-4219 GCA_036262855.1 Candidatus Limnocylindrales bacterium | reverse complement strand
GCCTCGCTGACGGCCAATTCGACGAGTGCGACCTCACGCTACGCGACATCAACGTCGCTCAGGAGGCGTTCGTCCAGCAGCTGCTCGGGATGTACCACCAGCGCGTTGCGTACCCGTCGTCGAAGGTGGTCGAGATCGAGTCGCGCCGCGCCGCGAGCGGGGGCGGAGGCGGCACGACGGCGTGATTCGCTGGCTCGGCCGCCTCGGGTTCGTCGTGGCAGTCATCGCGGGCTGCGGCCAGGCGATCCCGAGAGACCCATCCGCGCTGCCCGGCTCGGACCTCTATCTGACCTTCGACGGCCGGGGCAATCCTCCCGTCACCCTTCGAATCAACGGCACGGACGTAGCGGATCTTCCGTGTGGTCAGGGCGCGCAACCGCACTTCGCGCCCGGCGAGCTGAACGTGCCATCGCTGCCGTGGCACCTGCAGCTGCTTCGGGAGCGTGACGGCGCCGTCCTGCTCGACGCGAATGTGACGACGATGCCGAGGTGGCTCCTGGTATGGCCCGACGGCACTGCCGATCTCGGTCTCGGGCCGGTCCTCGGCCCGGCTCCACCGACATGCGGCCCCGAATGAGCATCGAACGCCGCCGGACCATCTACCTGCGGCCCTGGCGCGTTGACGTGGTGACCCGCGATGGCATTCGATCGACACTCCCGGCGACCCGCATCGCACGCGCCGTTGCCGCAGCGCTGGAGGCGGCGCGCGCGCCGGAGCCCGGGTCTGTGACCGTGGTCCTCACCGACGATGAGGAGCTCGAGGATCTCAACTTCGCGCACATGGGCCACCAAGGCCCAACCGACGTCCTGTCCTTCCCGATGCTCGAGCGCGACGCGTTCCATCGAACCGGACCGGACGACGCAACCCCGCGACCGCGGTCCATGCGAGCTCCACTTTATCGTCGGCCGCGAACGCACATCGGCGACATCGCGATCTCGGTCGAGCGTGCGGCGGAGCAGGCGATCGAGGGGCGCGGCGGCCAGACGGGCGACGTCCGATGGTCCGTCGCAGATGAGCTGCGGCTCCTTGTCACCCACGGCACGCTCCATCTCTGCGGCTGGGACCACGCCGAGCCGGCCGAGGAAGCTTCGATGCGAGCGCTCGAGCAGGCGCTGCTCGCCCGCTAGTCCGGCGTCGGCCGCCTCCGAGCGTGCGGCGGTAAACTTGGCGCGAGCCCCCGGACACGTGTCCCGGGGCCGTTCGTGCTGTTCGGCGCATCGGCGCCGGATCGCGGGAGGTCACGCTGAACCGGATCGTCATCGGCCTCGGGAATCCGGGCGAGCAGTATCGCCAGACTCGCCACAACGTCGGTTGGATGGTGCTGGACCGTGTTGCCGATCGCGCGGGATGGTCCGGCAAGGGTCGGGATCGAGATGCGTCCGCGATCGTCGGTGGCCGCTTCAAGGGCCTCGACCTGCTGCTCGTGAAGCCGCAGACGTACATGAACGATTCCGGGCTCGCCGTGCGCAAGGTCCTTGCCCGCGAGCACGCGCCGCTCAGCGAGATGCTCATCGTCGTCGATGACTTCGCGCTGCCGTTCGGCAAGCTTCGGTTTCGCGAGGGCGGCGGGCCGGGCGGCCACAACGGGCTCCGATCGATCATCGGCGAGATGGGGTCCGAAGCGTTCAGCCGGCTGCGGGTCGGCATCGGGGCGCCGGAAGGCCGGTTCATCGACCACGTGCTGACGAAGTTCGAGCCCGAGGAGCGGCAGCGGCTTGACGAGTTGCTGGATGCGGCGGCCGACGCGGTCGAGACGTGGGCGCGCGAGGGCACGAACAAGGCCGCGACGAGGTTCAACGCGTTCGAGCTTCGACCGGCCGACGCGGACCGGGTCGCCCCGGCGGGCGAGGTCGACGGACCGCCCGGCGCGGATGGCGTCCGGCGCACGAAGACCGGCTGGCGCAAGGTGCTGTCCCGCAACGACGACGAGGGCGAATCGTGAGCAGCAGCCCGCCGATGCGCGGCCGACGGGGCTGGGAGCGCCGCCTCGCGGACCAGTCGGAGCGGTCCGACCAGTCGGGGCCGGGCAATGAGGGCGACCTCGGCAGCGCGAACGAGCGGCCGGCGTTCGACTCGGCCGAAGCCGAGATCGAGGCGCACCAGGTCGATACGAAGCGACGCGCCGAGGCCGTCGCGCGGTCGCGAGCAGCCACGCCGGGCACGAAGCAGGGAGCCGGCCGGCGCCTCCCGAATCTCTCCGGACTGCCGCCGCTCCTCGCCGCCACCGGCGCGTTCGCCACGCTCCGCGAGCGACTCGGCGACGCGGCCGGGTTCGCTGCTTCGCCTGCGCCTGGCGGGCGCCACGCCGGGGTCACGTCGGTACCGCACGGCGCAAAGAGCTTCCTCGCCGGGACCCTCGCGGTCGCGGCGGGCGAGCGGCTCTGCTGGGTCGCGCGCGACTCCGAGATCGGCGACCGCGTCGCGGAGGAGCTCGCTGCGTGGGTCGGCGATCCGGCGGCAGTCGCGGTCCTGGAACCCAGGACCGCGCTCGCGTACGAGCGCAGCGAGCTCGTTGCTGATGAGACGGCGGCGCGCGTTGCCGCGCTGAGCGCGTGGAAGTCCGGCCGGGCGCGGATCCTCGTGGCGAGCGTCCAGGCCCTGCTCCAGCACACGATCGCGCCCGCGGACCTCCCGGCGAGCCCGCGCGAGCTCAAGGTTGGCGCGCGCGTCTCGCAACAGCAGCTGCTGCAGGAGCTGCTCGACCTCGGGTTCACGCCGGTGCTGGAGGTCGCGGGTCGCGGCGAGTTCGCGCGCCGCGGCGGCATCGTCGATGTCTTCCCGCCGTCCGCCGAACTCCCCGTCCGCATCGAGAGCTTCGGCGACGAGATCGATTCACTGCGTGCCTTCGACCCGACGGACCAGCGGACGACCGGCAAGGTTGATCGCGTCCTGCTGCTCCCGGCCTCGGAGTTCCTCGTGCCCGACGGCGGCGCCGACGGGATCCGAGCCCGCCTCGGCACGACCGCGAAGCGACTCAGCGAGCGCCTGCAGCAGGATCTCGAGCGACTCGCCGGCTCGACGGAGGGCCGCGCGGCCTCGATCGGTGACGCGGCCGAGATCTGGGCACCGATCCTCGCGCCGTCGACCGCCCTCGATCACCTCGGCCCCGAGACGCTCTTCGTGATCGATGAGCCCGGCGACGTCGGCGAAGCGGGCGAATTCCTGTGGCGGCAGGCGGATGAGCGGCGCGACGAGCTGGTTGCGGCCTCCGAGCTTCCGAAGGACTGGCCCGCGACGCTGCTCCCGCCGCGCGACTGGAAGAAGCGGCTGCTCGGTGCGCGGACGCTCGAGCTGACGTGGGAGTCGGAGGCGGGCGACGCGCTGGCAGGCGGCGGCAAGTCGTCCGGCGACCTGTTCGGCTGGCGCGAGCCGCAGCTGCCGCCGGGGCGCGGCGCCAGGATCGCGGAGGCGGTCGACCGCTGGCGCGGGATGGACGGCCAGGACGGCGCAGCGGGCGGGACCCAACCGCGGATCGTCATCGCGTCCGATCAGGCCCCGCGGCTCGCCGAGCTGCTCGCCGAGGGCGGACATGCCGCGGGCGTCACGAACGCCGTGACGGAGGCCCCGCCGCCGGGCGCCATCAGCGTCATCGATCGCTCGCTGAACGGCGGCTTCCTCGACGGGCCGGACGGGATCGTCTTCGTCACCGATCGAGAGCTCTTCGGGAGCGTCCGCGTCCGGCGCCCCAAGGCGATGCGGCGGGTGGTGCCGCGCGACATCCTGGAGCGGCTGACGCCGGGCGACCTCGTCGTCCACATCGACCACGGCATCGCCCGCTACGAGCGGATGCTCCGTCGATCGAGCGGCGCCGGCGACGAGCGCGACTTCCTCGAGCTCGCGTTCCAGGGCGACGACAGGATCTTCGTCCCGGTCGAGCAGATCGCGCGGATCTCGAGGTACTCGGGTGGCGAGCACCCGTCGCTGTCGAAGCTCGGCGGGACCGAGTGGCTGCGCACGAAGCAGCGCGTCTCGAAGGCCGTCGCGGATCTCGCCGAGGAGCTGCTGGCGCTGTACGCGTCGCGCGCCGAGGCGCCCGGTCACGCCTACCCGGACGACACGCCGTGGCAAAGCGAGATGGAGGCCGCGTTCCCGTACGAGGAGACCGTCGACCAGCTGCGAGCGGTCGTCGAGGTCAAGCACGACATGGAGGCCGTGAGGCCGATGGACCGGCTCGTCGTGGGCGATGTCGGCTACGGCAAGACCGAGGTTGCGATCCGG
>DATAIB010000198.1:0-7342 GCA_036262855.1 Candidatus Limnocylindrales bacterium | reverse complement strand
GTGTGGAACCGGTTGTAGCGGAGGCCGTTCGCGGCAAGCCGCTCGGCGGTCGGCGTGGCGCACGGCCCGCCGAACGCGCTCGGGGCGCCGAACCCCACGTCGTCGAGCAGGATGATCACGATGTTCGGCGCGCCCTCGGGCGGCAGCAGCGGCTCGATCGGCGGGAACGCCGTGTCCGGGTCCTTCGCGTCGTAGGTCGTGAGCCCAGGCGTCGCGCGATCCGGGATGGGCAGCATCGTGCGCGCGTGTCGGTCGGGCCTGGTCACCGTGTCAGTCGCCTCGCGAGCGGGGCCACGACGTGCAGCCACCCGGCGACCCTACAGCCCGGACCCGGCGACCAGCGTCCCCCCGATCGGATGAGCGGTCCCGGCTACTCCAGGTAGTCCTTGAGCTTCCGGCTGCGGCTCGGGTGACGCAGCTTGCGCAGCGCCTTCGCCTCGATCTGGCGGATCCGCTCGCGGGTGACGTTGAACTCCTTGCCCACCTCCTCGAGCGTCCGGGCGCGCCCGTCCTCGAGGCCGAACCGCAGCTGGAGCACCCGCCGCTCGCGACCCGTCAGCGAGTCCAGCACCGCCTCCACCTGCTCCTTGAGCAGCTGGTGGGAGGCCGCCTCGGCCGGCGCGAGCGCGCCACGATCCTCGATGAAGTCGCCGAGGTGGGAGTCCTCCTCCTCACCGATCGGCGTCTCCAGGGAGACCGGCTCCTGCGAGACCTTGATGATCTCGCGGACCTTGTCGGGGGTGACCACGACCTCCTGGCCGCGCGACATCGCCTCCGCGATCTCCTCGACCGTCGGCTCGCGGCCCAGCTCCTGGAGGAGCTGGCGGGAGACGCGGATGAGGCGGTTGATCGTCTCGACCATATGGACCGGGATGCGGATCGTCCGCGCCTGGTCCGCGATGGCGCGGGTGATGGCCTGGCGGATCCACCACGTGGCGTACGTGGAGAACTTGAAGCCCTTCTCGAAGTCGAACTTCTCGACCGCGCGGATGAGGCCGATGTTGCCCTCCTGGATCAGGTCCAGGAACGACATCCCGCGGCCGATGTACTTCTTCGCGATCGAGACGACGAGCCGCAGGTTCGCCGAGGTGAGCTGCTCGCGCGCGTCGCGCCCGATGCGCACGAGCTCGCCCTTGCGGTGCGCGAGCTTCGTGTTCTTCGGCACCTCGGGGTCGTGGCCCATGAGCTTGAGCAGGTCGGCTTCCTTGCCCGCCGTCACGAACCGCTCCAGCGCCGGGAACGCGACGTCGTCGCGCGTCCAGTCGTAGATGGCCCGCAGCCCGACGTTGTCGCGCGAGTCGAGGTCACCGTTGTGGACCGCGAGGTACGCCCAGTCGAGCAGGGTGATGAAGGCCGCCGGCGCCGCCTTCTCGGGGCTCTTGCCGTTGGCGGCGTCCGCCTCCATCGCGGCGATGTACGCCTGGAGCAGGTGCTTCGCCTCCTTGAGCAGCTCCTTCGTCCCCTCCGACTGCGCGTCCTTGGCGGCGCGCGTCAGGTGGAAGTCGGGCGGGGTGACGAGCAGGTCCGCCGCCTCGGGCGCGGCCATCGCCTCGCGCACGAGTCGATGCGCCTCATCGCCCAGGGGCAGCCGATGCTGCGGCTTCGCGGTTCGCGTCTTCTTCTCGGTGTCGTGGAGCGTCCACTCGTGGAGCGAGACGATGCCCTTCCACGGCTCGTCGACCAGCTGCTCACCGAGCTCGATGGCCTTGGCGAGGACGACCTCTTCCTCGGCGGTGAGCAGGGCGACCTTGCCGATCTCCTTCAGGTACATCCGGACCGGGTCGTCGATCCCGATCATGTCGGCGGAAAGCGCCTCGAGCTCGGCGGGCGTGGGCTCCTCGAGCTCCTCCGCGTCGAGCTTCGTCGGCCCCTCGGGGGGCAGCTGCGACTTGCGCGCTTCGGCATCCTCGCCGACGACCTCGATGGTCGCGTCGTCGTCGTCGTCGCTGTCTGCGGCAGCGAAATCCGGCTCGTCGTCGTCGCCGTCCTCTTCCTCGTCGTCGTCGAGCGAGGCACGGGACGGGCGGAGACCGGCGAGCTTGGCTTCCTCGAGGTCCGCCTTCGCGCGCCGGGGGCGGCTCAGGACGGCTTCGACGAGCTGCTGGTCAAGGGGATCGATTGGCATGGCGGGCCTACCTCCGTGTGGTGGTGAGCAGGTGGGTCTGGTCCCGCCTGCGGTGCAGTGACTTGCGTTGCTCGTTCATGGCCTGGCTTTCGCGCAGGTACTGGTCGATCGCGGCCCGGTCGGCGGACTGCTCCGCCTCCGCGAGCGCCGCGGCGATGTAGTCGGCGCGCTCGTCGAGCGAGCGCTCCTCGAGGTCGATCGTCAGGCGGTCGATCTCGTAGGCGAGGTCCGCTGCGGACAGTGCGCGCGGATTGGGCTCGCGGCGGGCGATGACGGCCTGCGCGAGGGATGCCGTCTCCGGATCGAGACCGGCGATGAGGGCCGTCAGGCTGAACGGCGGGTGCACGCCGGCGTCGTCCGGCTCGCGGGCAACGACGACGGCCCGGAAGAGCTCCCTGGCGACCGTGCTCGGCAGCTGGTCCGGCCCGATCGAGTCGACCACCTTCAGCTGCATCTCGGGCACGAGCAGCAGGATCCGGAGGAACTCCGCCTCCTGCGGCAGCACGCCCCGGAGGATCTCGGCGACCGGCAGCGAGTCCTGCGCGGAGACGATCGATTCGGCGTTGATCCGGCCGGTGTCGGCGCCGGAGCCGCCCGCAGAGGCAGGTCGGACAGCGCCGACCGGCGCCATGCCGGCCTGCGCGAGGCCGGATGCCCCTCCCAGGCGCGTCCCGCGCAGCACCTCGAGCAGGACCCGCTCCTCCACCCCGGAGACGCGGTGCACGAGCTGCAGGTAGGCGTCGCGCATCACCGGGTTCGGGACCGCGCGGATGGTCGGCATGACGGCATCGACGAAGCGCGCCTTGCCGCCGGGCGTCTTGAGGTCGTAGGTCTTCGCGTAGCTGTCGACGAGGTACTCGACGATCGGCTGCGCGGTCCGGACCTCCTCGCGCCAGCGGTCCGGGTTCTCGCGCAGCACCTCGTCGGGGTCCTTGCCCTCCGGCAGGCGGACGACGCGCACCTCGTCGAGCTCGATGCCGCTCTCGGTCGCGGCGAGCTGGCCGATGAGCGCCTGGAGCGCCTGCACGCCGAACGTGCCGGCCTTCTGGCCGGCCGCGTCGACGTCGTACGCGAGCGCAATCCGCTTCGCATATCGCGTCAGGAGCGCGACCTGCCCGGGCGTGAGCGCGGTGCCGAGCGACGCGACCACGTTGTCGAAGCCGGCCTGGTGTGCCATCAGCGCGTCCGTGTAGCCCTCGACGATCACCGCCTGGCCGGACTTGCGCATGGCGGCCTTGGCCTTGTCGATCAGGTACAGCGAGCGGCTCTTGTCGAAGAGCGGCGTCCCGGGGCTGTTGAGGTATTTCGGGCCGGTGTCGCGGCCGCCCTCCCCTTCCGCACCCAGGATGCGGCCGCCCATGCCGGTGGCCGCGCCGTTCTGGTCGCGGATCGGCCACAGGACACGGCCCCGGAACTTGTCGATGACGCCGACGCCGCGCTGCGGCGATCGCGCAGGTGAGGCGAGACCCGCCTCGACGAGCTCGTCCGGCCGGATGCCCTTCTTCTCGACGAGCGCTCGGCTCATCACGTCCCAGGCGTCCGGCGCCCAGCCGAGCTGCGCGGCGGAGATGGATTCATCGGTGAAGCCGCGAGCGTGGAGGTATTCGAGCGCCCGCTTCCCGTGCGAGGTCGCGGTGAGCACCTGGTGGTAGAACGCGATCGCGGTCTCCATCACCTCGCGGAGCCGGGCGCGATGCATGTCCTCGCGCTTGGTGCGCTCGTCGATCTCGACGCCGGCCTTCGCGGCGAGCACCTTCAGGGCATCCGGGAACGTGAGCCCGTCGCGCTGCATCACGAAGCTGAACATGTCGCCGCCCAGCCCGCAGCCGAAGCATTTCCAGGATTCGCGGCTCGGGGTGACCGTGAACGACGGCGTCTTCTCGCCGTGGAACGGGCACAGGCCCTTGAAGGTCGTGCCCGCCTTCTTGAGCTGCACCGTCTCGCCGACCACGTCGACGATGTTCAGCTTGCTCTTGACTTCCGCTGCCGCGCCGCCTGCCGTCTCGCTCGCCTCCTGGATCGTCCAGTCATTCCTACGCCGGAGAACACGCTGCGGTTCCGAAATGGCGCCGGACATGACTGTCGGCCTGTCAAGTCTTGACAAGCCGTCGAGGCCCATTCTATCCCCTTGACAACGGGGTTGACAAGGGGGCTTGTCAATACCCACCGGGGGTATCTCCACCCGCGTCCGCAGCATCGCGCCGGGTCGGGTTGCGTGGATTCCCGGGTGTCGGGCGGCATCGCGAGGCGCTACCGTCGCACCGTGCCCGCCGCGCCGGCGATCGAGACGTTCGCACTGACGAAGCGCTACCGGCGGACGGTTGCCCTGCGTGACCTGTCGGTCGTGATCCCACAGGGCGGCCTCACGGCGCTCCTCGGACCAAACGGTGCCGGCAAGTCCACGCTCATGAAAGTCTGCGTGGGCTTCGAGCGACCCACCGGCGGGCGCCTCGCCGTGATGGGCATCGATCCGGTTCGGCGGCGCGCGGACGCCCTGCGCCGAATCGGCTACGTCCCGCAGCTCCCCTCGCTGTACCGCGACCTGACCATCGATGCGCACCTGGCGTTGGCCGCGGCACTGCGCCCCGGCTTCGACACCGCGCACGCTCGGTCGCGACTCGCTGCCCTGGGCATCCCGCCGCGGGCGGTCGCAAGCCAGCTGAGCGGTGGCCAGCAGGCACAGATCTCGCTGGCGATCGCGCTGGGGACGCGCGCGCCAGTGCTGCTCCTCGATGAGCCGCTCGCCAGCCTGGACCCCCTCGCCCGGCGCGAGTTCCTGCTCGTGGCCCGTGATGCGGCTCGCACCGGGGATGTCAGCGTGGTCCTGTCGTCCCACGTCATCTCCGAGATCGAGCCGGTCGCAGACCGGGTCATCGTGCTCGGCGAAGGACGGGTGCTCTACCAGGACAGCGTCGCGGCGGCGCTTGCAAGCCACCGGGTGGAAGCGCCGGACGCGATCACGCCCGCCATGGACGTGGTCGCGCAGTTCCCCGGCCACGGTGACGCGTGGCATGCGCTCGTCCGCAGCGCCGATCCGGGCATCGGTCGCGCCGCGTCGCTGGAGGACGTCGTGATCGGCTACTTCGCGCTGGGCCGAGGCGGCCACGCGGCGGACGCGAGCTCGTCGCGCGAATCGAGTGTCGGAGCCGCAGCGTGACCATGCTCCGCGCAAGTCTTCGGCCGGCCCGCACCGAGCTGCTCGGGACTGGCGCCATCTCGGCGCTCGTGATCATCGCCGTCGCCGTCGTCCTCGGACGGATCGCCCTGTTCGACCTCCCGGTCGAGTGCCGGGCCCCAGACGAGTGGATCGGGCCATGTGCCGGCCGGCAGCTCGACGCAGCTGCCTTTCGCGAGTTCATCACGGCCTGGGCGTCCAAGGCTGCGCTCCTGGCGCTCGCCGCGCCGTACCTCATCGCGGTGATCCTGGGCATCTCGGCCGTGGGCAAGGAGGTGGACCAGCACACGGCGGTGTTCGCGTGGTCCGTCGCGCCGTCGCGCCGCCGATGGCTGCTCCTCCGCGTGCTGCCCTTCGCGGGCGTCGCAGTCCTCGCCGCGATCGGTTCCGAGCTGCTCGTGCGACCGCTGTTCGCGGTATCGGGCGAGGACCCCACCGCGGTGCCGAGCTTCCTGACGATACCCATCGTCGGCCTGGCGCCGGTCGCCGCGGTGCTCTCCACCTTCGCGATCTCGACCGTGGTCGGCGCCATCGTCGGCCGGATCCTGCCTGCGCTGCTGGCAGCGATCGTGCTGGCCGTCGGCCTGTCGATCCTCGTGTTCGTCGTCAACGAGCAGCTGATGCGGGGCGACACGATCGTGGCGACCGAGGGAACGTCGCCGTACGACTACGGGATCGACACGTTCTTCCGGACGCCCGACGGCGAGTTCGTCGCGTTTGAGGTCGTCTGGGAGCGCTACGGCAACCCCGACACGGGCGAGATCGACATGTCGCGGGTCACGCAATACGTCCGCTTCGTGCCGATCGCGATCCTGCCGCAGGTCGCCGCCCGGTACCAGCTGCTGCACCTCGTCCTCGCGTTCGGCGCGTTGACCCTCGCGTTCGCCGTCGTCGAGCGACGCGTCCCGTAGGGTCGCCGCAACCGCGACGCGCTGCCCTAGCATTCGGGCGCGATGGACCTCGGACTCGCTGGACTGCGCGCGCTCGTCACCGGTGGCTCGGATGGCCTCGGTGCCGCGGTTGCGCGGGCGGTCGCGGCTGAAGGCGCGAAGACGGCCGTGGCCGCGCGCGCCTCCGATCGCCTCTCCGGGACCGCGGTGGACATCGGTGCGACGGCGATCCCCGTCGACCTCTCGACGACCGACGGGCCTGCGGCAGCGGTCGAGTCGGCGGTCGCCACGCTCGGCGGCCTGGACCTCGTGGTCGTGAACAGCGGTGGCCCGCCGCCCGGCAAATTCGAGGACGTCTCGGACGCCCAATGGCAGCAGGCCATCGACGGGACCCTGTGGAGCTCGATCCGCCTCGTTCGCGCGGCGCTCCCCCATCTCCGCAACAGCACGGCGCCCGCGATCCTCGTGATCCTGTCGTCCTCGGTGCGAGAGCCGATCCAGGCGCTCATGACCTCGAACGTCCTGCGGCCCGGGCTCGCGGGCATGATCAAGGCGCTCGTGCCCGAGATCGCGCCGGTGCGCATCAACGGGATCGCGCCCGGGCGCGTGTCGACTGCCCGGATCGCGCGCCTCGATGCGAAGCGCGCCGCGGATGGCGGCGTGCCCGTCGAGGAGATCGAGCGGCAGACGATCGCGCGCATCCCGCTCGGGCGCTACGGCGACCCGGCGGAGGTCGGGCGGCTCGGGGCGTTCCTCCTGTCGCCTGCGGCGTCCTACGTGAACGGCGCCATCGTGCCGGTCGACGGCGGGATGGTGAAGGCGCTGCCGTGAGCCGGCCGCGGATCGCTGCGGTCACGATCGGCCAGACGCCGCGCCCTGACCTGCTGGAGCCACTCCTTGCGCGGGCCCGAACGGACGTCGAGGTCATCGAGATCGGGGCGCTCGACGGGCTGACGCCCCAGCAGCTCCCTCATCGCGAGCGAGGCCCCTCCCCGTTGACGACGCGGCTGCGGGACGGCGCTCGCGTCACGCTCGATGAAGCCGACCTGGCGCCGCTCGTCCAGCACGCGATCGACCGCGCGGACGACGCCGGCGCCGAGGTGACCCTCCTCCTGTGCGCCGGCGGGTTCCTCGGCGCGACGGCGCGGGGCA
>DATAIB010000197.1:0-10721 GCA_036262855.1 Candidatus Limnocylindrales bacterium | reverse complement strand
CGGCGCTCTGGAACTGCTGCCCGGTCAGTGCGGCCCGATGCTGGCGTGAGAAGGCATCAACGTCTTCGCCAACCACGACCCCGAGATGCTCGAGGCCCATCTTGTAGACGCGCTGGTGCACCGGCGGAATGAGCTCGATCCGGTTGCACGGCTTGTCATCAACGACGTCGAGCGGCTCCGCCAGCAGGATCAACGACATCGGCCGCCCGTTCCACACGCCTTCGCGGTTCGCCCGCGCGTGCCGCTCGAGCATCGTTCGAACGTGGACGTACTGGTCCCACTCGGGCACGCGGAAACACAGATGGCTCAGGGCATACGGCGCGATGTCGATGCCGCGGGCGAGCAGCCGGTCCCGTTGCAGGGCACCGAACGCGCGGTAGTCGCCAAGGATGTCCTCGATCGGGTCGCTCAACGGTCGCCTCGCTGCTGCTGGATCCCGGACTCTACCCGCCGCGCGATGGTGCCTGTGCGTCCGTGGAACGGGGGCGGCGGCGAGGGCATTCGAGGTCAGACCGTCGCGGTGACCTCGTCGAGCTCGAACTTGAGCGACTCGGCATCGGTGACCGGCAGGCGGCAGGCGAAGTCGCGGCAGACGTACGCGGTGGGCTGACCCTTCAGCTGCGAGCGATCCTCGAGGAGCGGCACGGCGCTGGGCGCCTCCGCTGCCTTCAGGGCGACGACGCGGTTCGGCGCATAGCCGCCCGACGCGACCGCGAGCAACGCCTTCGTCGCGCCGTCGTCGAGCGCTCCGACGATCGCGACCTCGGCCACGGGCGCCAGCGCGAGATCCATCGCCTGCAGCCACATCGCGAACGCGGTCGGGTAGCGCGACGCGAACGCCGTCACCGTCGCGAGCGCTCCCTCGGAGGCCGCCCGATAGCGCGACTCGCCCGTGTACGCCGCCAGCCGCAGCAGCACGATGGTCGCCATCGCGCCCCCGGACGGCGTGGCGTTGTCCTGGATGTCCTTGGGTCTCGTGACCAGCCGCTCGTGGTCCGTGGCCGTGTCGAAGAACCCGCCGGCGGGATCCGTGAACCGCTCGAGGATCGCATCCGCGAGCTGGCGCGCGGTCGTGAACCAGCGCTCGTCGAACGTCGCCTCGTACAGCGCAAGCAGGCCGTCGGCGAGGTTCGCGTAATCCTCGAGCACGCCCTGGCCGGTCGCCCGGCCGTCCTTCCACGATCGACCGAGCCGTCCGTCCGCCCCGAGCAGGCCGTCGAGGATCGTGCCTGCCGCACGACGTGCCGCCGCCTCGAACCGACCGGCCAGGCCGTCGAGGCCGGCGAGCCGGAAGAGCCGCGCCCCATCCGCCAGCGCCCCGATCGCGAGGCCGTTCCACGCCGCGAGCGCCTTGTCGTCGCGCGCGGGCTGCGGCCGGGCGTCGCGCCGGATCAGCAGCTTCTGGCGTGCATCGGCAAGGCGATCCTCGATCTCGCCAACCGTCATCGAGTACAGCGTCGTCAGCTCGTCGGTCTGGCGGACGCGCGAGAGGATCGTGGAGCCCTCCCAGTTGCCGCGCTCCGTCACGCCATATGCCGTCATGAACAGGCCCGCATCCTCGCCGAGCACCTCGCGGATCTCGGCGGCCGACCAGACGTACGTGGAGCCTTCGACGCCCTGCGTATCCGCGTCCTCGCTGGATGCGAACGCGCCGTTGTCCGTCGTGAGACGACGGAGGATGTACGTCAGCGTGCCGGCGGCGATGTTGCGGTAGTGCTCGTCGCCCGTGAGCGCCCAGGCGTGGAGGTACACGCGGGCGAGCTGGGCGTTGTCGTAGAGCATCTGCTCGAAGTGCGGCACGAGCCAGATCGCGTCCGTCGCGTAGCGATGGAAGCCGCCACCGAGCTGGTCGCGCAGGCCGCCGTCGGCCATCCGGTCCAGCGTCCGCCGCGCGATCGGCAGCGCGCGCTTGTCGCGGGCGGAGGCGCGCCGGAGCAGGAACTCGATCGTCATCGGCTGCGGGAACTTCGGCGCGCCGCCCCAGCCGCCGTTCGCGGCATCGAACGAGCCCTCGATGAGCCCGACCGCGTTGTCGAGGAGGTCAGGCGTCGGCGCCGCACCACCCGCCCGCGTCCCTGAGCTGGCGTTGAGCTGCGCGACGAGCTGCGCCGCCGACTGCTCGAGATCGCCGCGCTGCGTGCGCCACGCCTGGTCCATGCCCTGGAGGACCTGGCGGAAGCTCGGCAGGCCGTGGGCCGGCACCGGCGGGAAGTACGTGCCGCCGTAGAACGGGCGGCCCTCCGGCGTGAGGAACACGGACATCGGCCACCCGCCGCCGCCGGTCATGGCCTGCACGGCGCCCATGTAGATCTGGTCCAGGTCGGGGCGCTCCTCGCGGTCCACCTTGATCGCGATGAACCGGGCGTTCAGGAACGCGGCGACCTCCTCGTTCTCGAAGGATTCGCGCTCCATGACGTGGCACCAGTGGCACGCCGCGTACCCGATCGACAGGAAGATCGGGCGGTCCAGCAGCTTCGCCCGGGTCAGTGCGTCCGGGCCCCACGGGAACCAGTCGACCGGGTTGTGGGCATGCTGGAGGAGGTACGGGCTGGTCTCGTTCGCGAGCCGGTTCGTGTGCTTGGGCTGCTTCGGCGCGTGCTGCGTCGGCTGCTGCGGCTGCGGCACCTGGGTTTCGTCGGTCACGGTGCGAGGGTACGGCCCGCGGCCGCGAAGGCGGTCGATCTCGCCGAGCGTGGCATGCTCCCGCGATGACGGACCTGCGCATTCGACCGGCCGTGCGGGCGATCCTCCTGGACCCCGCGGACCGAATCCTGCTGGTCCGGTTCGACTTCGACGGCCGGACGGTCTGGGCATGCCCGGGCGGGGGCATCGAGGGCGCCGAGCCGGACGCGGACGCCCTCCGGCGCGAGCTCGACGAGGAGGTGGGGCTGACGACATTCGAGCTCGGGCCGTGCGTCTGGGTGCGCGAGCACGTCATCCCGCTGTTCGGCGGACGTTGGGACGGGCAACGCGAGCGGTTCTACGTGGTCCGAACGCCCGCGTTCGAGCCGCACCCGCGCTTCACCGCCGCTGAGCTCGCTGCCGAAGGCGTCGTCGAGCTTCGGTGGTGGACGGTCGATGAGCTGCGCTCGGCCGACACCGTCTTCGCGCCGCGCCGGCTTCCGGAGGTCCTCGGAACGCTGCTCGCGGGCGGCGGCGCGCCTCGTGATGGGGACCCACTCGACGTGGGCGTCTAGATGGCGAGCAACGCGGTTCCGGGCTTCCTGCCGTCGATCCACGGATTCCGCTTCGCCAACAGCTGGCCCTCCGGGCCCGCCCGCGAGTGGCACCTCGGATTGGTGCATCTCGGGATCGGGGACGTGGGTCGCGGGCTGTGCGGCGGCATGGCATTCGTCGCTGCGGATCGGTTCAGCCGAGGCGTGGCGCCGCCGGTCGAGGAGGCAGCGCCGGCCTTCGGGGAAGCAACGTTCCGCGAGATCGTGGACCGCCAGTTCGATTCGTTCGGCCGGCTGTTCCAGGTGCCGGCGCGGTTCGCCCTTGCCGCGTTCTGGAGTCAGCGGCACCGAACCCGTCACGCGGTCCGCACCGCGTGGCCCACGATCCGTGCCGACATCGATGGCGGCCAGCTCTCCATGGTCGGGCTGGTGCGGCGGTCGGGCTTCGCGCTGGGAGCGCCCGATTTCGGGCACCAGGTGGTGGCGTACCGCTACGACGCGTCGCCGGAGCGCGTGACGATCGGGGTGTACGACCCGAACCATCCGGGCGACGATACCGTCGAGCTCGTGCTCGATCGTGCGGCCGACGGCTCGATCAGCCTGGGCCAGTCGACCGGGGAGCCGCTGCTCGGGCTGCTGGCGCTGCCGTGGACGCCGACGGAGCCGAGGCCGCCGGAGCCGGAGGCAACGCCGGCTTCGGGCTGACGTTCGCGCTCTCGCGCAACGACGGCGGGATCACCAGCGGGCGCTCCTTCGATTGCTCCGGGCGTGCCCGCCCGCGAACCCACGAGAGGCTCAGGATCCCGGTGGCGAGGCTGAGGACGGCGCCGAGGCCGATCGCGAACGGCACGCCCGCGCTCGATGCGATGGCACCTGTCACGAGGCCGCCGACGGGCGTCGAGCCCGCGAAGACGGTCGTGTACACGCTCATCACGCGACCGCGGAGCCGATCCGGGACCGCGAGCTGCACCACCGTGTTGGCCGTGGCGGCCATCGAGATGCCGCCGACGCCGACGAAGAACATGGCGACGAGACTGACGAGGAACGAGCTCGACGCCGCGAGCACGATCTCGCCCAGGCCGAGGGTGATGGCGCCGAGCGCGATGACCACGGGCGTGGTCCGCCCGGTGAAGGCGATCACGAGCGCGGACAGCACGGACCCCACGCCCACCATCGACATGAGGAAGCCGTAGCCGGCCGCGTCCGTGTGAAGGATGCCCTGCGCGTACGGCGGGATCACGACCGTGAAGTTCATGCCGAAGGTCGAGACGAGGGCGACGACGCTGATCGCGGCGAGCACGAGCGGTGTCCGGCGCACGTAGCTGAGGCCTTCGCGCAGGTTGATGAGGACCGCCTCGACGGAGGTCGGCCGCTCGATGCCCGGGCGCGTATGCAGCTCGCTCTCGCGCATCATCAGGTAGGCGATGATCACGGCCACGTAGCTCAGGGCATCGGCGAGGAACGCAGGCCCGACACCGAGCGCGCCGATCGTGATGCCACCGACCGCCGGCCCGAGGACTCGTGCCGCGTTGAACATCGCGGAGTTGAACGCGACCGCGTTGCCGATGTCCTCCTTGCCGACCATCTCGACGACGAACGCCTGGCGGGTCGGCATGTCGACCGCGTTCCGGCAGCCGAGCAGGAACGCGATCAGGAGCACGTGCCACACCTGCACGGTGTTGGTGAAGACGAGCGCGGACATGATCAGCCCGAGCACGAGCGGCCAGACCTGCGTGGCGATCAGCGTCCGCCGCTTGGGCAGCGAGTCCGCGATGATCCCGCCGAACAAGCCGAGGACCAGCACCGGCCCGAACTGGGCCGCGGCCACCGCACCGAGGAGGAGCGGGTCGCCGGTCAGCTGGAGGATCAGCCAGCTCTGGGCGACGGTCATCATCCACGTGCCGACGAGCGAGATCAGCTGCCCGGTGAAGAACAGCCGGTAATTGCGATGGCGGAACGCGCGAGCGCCGGCAAGGTTGCTGCCGAATGAACCGCCGGGGCCGGCCGCGACCCCGGCCGCGGGTTGTGTCGGAATGTTGCTCATCGGGCGCGCTCCGGATGAGCGCGGTCGGGGTGGGCGCGCACGGTTGCGCCTGGCTCCAGCTCGGCGAGGTGGTCGCTGAGGTGCTTCCGTCGAGCCTCGGCGGACGCGATCATCTCGTCGATCTTCTGGATCTTCGCTCGGAGGGTCGTGACCTGGCGATCGATGCGAGCGATGCCCTCGTTCAGCAGGCCTCGACGCTCGGCCGCGTCGGTGCTGGCACGGAAGCGCGCGCCGATGCTCTGCCGGGCATTCTCGTCCTCGAGCAGCTGGCCGATCTCGGCGAGGCTGAACCCGGTCTCGTCGCGGAGCGCCTTGATGAACTGCAGTCGGGCGACGTCGTCCGCGTCGTAGAGGCGGTACGCGCCATCCGATCGCGCGGCGGGCTTCACGAGGCCCATCTCTTCGTAGTAGCGGATCGAGCGCGGCGTGAGCCCGACCTGGTCCGCGACCGCCTGGATGCGGAGCAGCGGCTCCTCGGCGGTCTCCCGGGTAGGTGATTCAACGGTCATGAGGCCGCTGATCTTACTACAACCTTGCCGTTTACGGAAAGGTTAAGGATTCGCGGTGCCCCCTGACGCCTGTTGTGGCGGCTGATGCCAGTGGGATCGTCCTTTCGGGCCGTTGGCGAGCCTTTGGACGCGACCACGAGCTCCGGATGCTGCCAAAACAAGGCGGGCCGTGCTCAGCCGGCTGCATCGGGCGCTGCGGCGGCAGAGCTAACCACCCGGAATCCCCGAAAAGGACAGTGGGACTGGCATCCGAACGCGTAACGAGCGTTGCTCCGGACCGGCCAGATCGGCCTACCCTGCCCCGCGATGGACTACGGGCTGGCGCTGCCGAACATCGGCTTCGATGCGAACGTCGAGGGGCTCGTGGCCGCCGCCGAGCTGGCGGAGCGGCACGGGTTCTCGGACATCTGGGCGACCGACCACCTGCTCGTCACCCAGGACGCCAGCGAAGACTACGGCCGCACCTATGAGGCGATCACGACCCTCGCCTGGCTCGCGGCGAAGTCGACGACCGTCAAGCTCGGCACGAGCGTGATCGTCGTGCCGATGCGCAACTCGGTGGTCGTGGCGAAGCAGCTCGCGACCCTCGATGCCCTGTCGGGAGGTCGGGTGATCGCCGGGTTCGGCGTCGGCTGGAGCGAAGACGAGTTCGCGAACATCGGCGCGAGCGAGCGATTCCACCAGCGCGGCGCGTACACCGAGGAGACCGTCGCGCTGTGCCGCCACCTCTGGTCCGGCACCGCCGAGCCGTTCGAAGGCCGGTTCTTCCAGTTCTCCGACTTCGTGTTCCAGCCGCTGCCCGACCAGGGCGCGGCCCTGCCGATCTGGCTCGGCGGCCGCGACGAGCGCGCGCTTCGCCGGGTCGGGCGGGTCGCGGATGCCTACCACGCCTCGGCGACATCGCCTGCGAGCTACGCGCCGCGCATCCCCGTCATCCGGGAGGCGGCGGAGGCTGCCGGCCGACCGATGCCGCGCCTGTCCGCGCGCACGCGCATCGAGCTCGGGAAGGACAAGGAGTCCTTCTACACGATCCACGGTTCCGCCGAGGAGGCCGCCGCGGAGATCCGGGCCTTCGCCGACCTCGGGGTCGACCACCTCGTGCTCATGTTCCCGTCGCGCGACGCGGCCGTGCTCGCCCGGGACGTCGAGCGCTTCGTGGCGGAGGTCAAGCCGCTCGTCTGAGCCGGGGCGCGTCAGTGCACGGGCTGACGGAGCACCGTCCTGAGCTGCTGCGGATCGCCGCGGCGGGGGTCGCCGAGGTAGATCTCGTGGTGCGGCCCGTTCGGGCGCAGGCCAGCTTCCTGCGCCGCGCGATGCATCTTCGCGATGGTGTCGGGCTCGGTGTCATACGGCCCGATGTGGAGCGCCTCGACGGTCACGCCCTCGCGCAGCGTCATCACGTACAGGCGCGTGAGCGCGGGCGACGGATGCTTGCGCCGCGCCACGGCGAGCGCGGACGCGAGGTCGTCGTCGCTCGCTTCCACCGGCACGCTGAGGAGCAGCGTCCAGCGCCACGCTGCAGATTCGAACGCCACATCGCCGACCGCCCACGCCTCAGCTCCATCCCGGCGTGCCCAGAGCGCTTCGGACGGCCCGATTCGCGCATCGATGCCGCGCGCGCGCAACAGGAAGTGAAGCGCATAGGCGGTTCGATAGAGCGCGCTCATTGCGCCCTGGAATTCGCTGCCGCCGGGCTCGGACTCGCCATCGATGGCGAGGCACCGCCGCTCGGGGATGCTGACGATCCGGACGTGGTGTGGCTTCGGCAGGCCCGCCACCGGCGGGTACGCGATTGCAGTCGTCATGGGTCGCCTCCGGATTGGGACGGTAGGCGGCGCCCGCGGCCGCGGCCAGAGTCGGAGTGCCCGCGAGATCGGGACCCCCGGCACCGCTCAGAGCTTCGGCAGCTCCTGGGCATCGGTCTGGGCGCCGGCGAACAGGTCGCCCACCTTGGCGACTCGCTCGATGACCGTTCGAACGGTCCAACGATCCGAACGGAGGTCAGGGTCGTCGAGCTCGTCCCAGGTGATCGGCGTGGACACCGGGGCGCCGTCGGCCGGGCGCACCGCGTAGGGCGCCACCAGCGTCTTGATGTACGTGTTCTGCGTATAGTCCAGGCGGGCCTTGCCGCCGCGGTTCGACTTCGACCACTCCCAGGACACGAGGTCGGGCACGGTCGCGCCGACGGCCCGTGACAGCTGCTCGACCCAGTCGCTGGTGTCGCGGAACGTGTACTTCCGCTCGATCGGGATCCAGACCTGGATCCCGCGCTTGCCGGTCGTCTTCGGATAGCCGCGCACGCCGAGATGCTCCAGCGCGGTCCGGTACAGACGGGCGAGGGTCAGCGTCTCGTCCCAGGTCGTCTTCGTGCCGGGATCGATGTCGATCAGGGCGAATGTCGGCGTCATCGGATCGTCGATCTTCGACGTCCAGGCATGCACCTCGAAGGACGCCTGGTTGCCGAGCCAGCACAGCGCGCCGACGCGATCAGCGATCAGGTGATCGTTGGCTTCGCGCTCCGCGACCCCGACCTCCTTCCAGCGGCGCAGCCAATCCGGCGCGGTTGACGGGATGTCCTTCTGCCAGAAGCTCGGCCCGTCGGCGCCATTGGGGAACCGCTGCATGTTCAACGGCCGATCGGCGAGGTGGGCAAGCATGGTCGGCGCGATTTGCGCGAAGTAGCGGATCAGGTCCCGCTTCGTGACCGGCGCGGGATCGTCGGCGCGGGGCTTGAACAGGACCTTGTCGAGGTTCGTGAGCTTCAGCTCGAACCCGCCGACCGACCACGGGCCGTCCTTCGTCATCGCGTCGAGCGCGGCCAGCTCGGAAGCCGTGGCCGACCACTCGAACTCGTGCGTCGTCGCCGGGCCCTTCGCCGCGGCCTTGCTCGCGGGCTTGGACGTGCGCTGCTTCGCCTGCGTTGTCACCCCTCCAGCATCGCGCGTCGTGGGTTGCGGCGGCGCCACGGGCTCGGGCGCGGATGGCGCAAGCGCCGCATCGATCGCCGCCTCCGCGGCATCGACTGCCTCGTCTGCGGCATCGACCGTCGGCTTCGTCGCGACCGCCTGCTCGCGAACCACCTCTGTCGGCTTCTTGCCACCTTCGTCGAACCCCTTGAACGCCGCCTGGCGCACGATGCCGTCGCGCGTCCACCCACCGAGCTCCGCCCGAATCACGACCTGCGGATCGACCCAGACGACCCGTGAAAGCTCGCCGCCCCAGCGGCCCTTGTAGTCCTTCGGCGGGGGCGGATCGAACGGTGACTCGCCGATCTCGAGCGGCGCGAGGCGCTCCCGAATCTTCTTCCGCGTCGCCGCGGTGAACCCGGATCCGACCTTCCCGGCGAAGCGGAGCTTCTTCTTGCCGTCCTCGGTCTCGTAGAACCCGACGACCACCGCGCCGAGCTCCTTGGCCGCGCCCTCGCCCGGCGTCCAGCCACCGACCACGAGCTCCTGCTCGGGCCGGATCTTGATCTTCAGCCACGTCCGCGTGCGCCGGCCGGGCTCGTAGATCGATCGGCGGTGCTTCGCGATCATGCCCTCGAGCTCCTGCGCCTTCGCCGCCTCGAGGAATGCGAGGCCCTCGCCGACCACGTGGTCCGCGAACCGGACGCGCCGATCCTCCGCCCGGAGGACGGACCGAAGCAGCTGCTTGCGGCTCTCCAGCGGGACCTTGAGCAGGGATCTCCCGTCCAGGTAGAGGAGATCGAACGCCTGGTAGACGAAGCGGGTCGAGCCGCCACCCGTCGCCTCCTGCAGCAGGGAGAAGTCGGGGCGCCCGTCCTCCCCGATCGCCACGACCTCGCCGTCGACGATCGCTTCCTTCGCGTCGATCCAGGTCGCCTTGGTGAGCAGCTTCGGGAAGTACGTCTCCGCATCGTTGCCGTTCCGGGTGAACACCTTCGCGGTCCCGTTGCTCACGACCGCCTCGACCCGGTAGCCGTCCCACTTGATCTCGAACAGCCAGTCGTCGTCGCGGAAGCCGTTCGCGGTCAGCGTCGCCGCCATCGGCTCGATGAATGCGGGCAGCTTCTCGTCCGTGGCGGCGCTGAGATCGATCTCGGCAACGGCCGCCGGCGCCTTGCTGATCCAGATCGCGTCGCGGTCGTCCTTGACCTCGTCGTTCGTCCGGCCCGTCTTCACCGACTGCGGGAAGTCCTCCGCGTCCCAGCCCTCGACCGCCGCGTCGTCCTTCTTGTGGAGCAGCAGCCACTGCTCGCCGCCGCCATCGCCGTCGTCGCGCCCTCCCTTGCCGCCCGCGCGCGCACTGCCAGCGCCGCGGCCGCTGGTCCGCACGATCGTGAAGCGGCCACGAAGCTTCTCGCCGGCAAGCGTGAACTTCAGCTCGCCGTCCTCGACGCCGCGCCGCCCGTCCGGCGTCTCCGACTCGGCGGTCCACTGGCCCCAGTCCCACACGATGACGTCGCCGCCGCCGTACTCGCCCTTCGGGATCACGCCTTCGAAGTCGAAGTACTCGATCGGGTGGTCCTCGACGTGCACGGCCATGCGGCGGACGGAGGGATCGAGGGTCGGGCCCTTCGGGACGGCCCACGAGACGAGCACGCCATCGATCTCGAGACGGAAGTCGTAGTGGAGTCGCGTCGCGCGGTGGCGCTGCACGACGTACCGGCCCGCACGGGTGGCACCGCCGACGACCGGCCCGCCGGCCGGTTCCGACGTCTTCCGGAAGTTGCGCTTGCGCTGGTAGTGCTCGAGCGGCATCAGCGCCAGTTTGCCGCCGCGGGCCGTAGCATGTCGCGGCTCGTGCGCACCCTCCTTGCCGCAATCCTCGTCGCAGCGCTGATCGTCACCGGCGCGGCGATCGTGGTGCCCATCATCGCCCGGCCGATGATCGCGGCGGCCGTGCAGGACGCCTCACCGTTCGGCGATCAGCACCTCGACATCGATGTCGACTGCAACGTCTTCGGCCTCCTGCAGGGCACCGTCGACCGGATTCACGTCCGTGGCAGCGACCTCACGCGCGGCAACACGA
>DATAIB010000196.1:0-11842 GCA_036262855.1 Candidatus Limnocylindrales bacterium | reverse complement strand
GTCGTGACGGCCTTCGAGTTCCGGATGCACCGATTCGGACCGAACCTCGTCCGTGGGCTCCGCATCTACCGGCCGGAGGATGCGTTGGCGGTGTTCGGCGCGTTCGAGTCCTTCCTGCCGGTCGCGCCGCGCGAGCTGAGTTTCAGCTTCGTGATCGCTCGGGCGTGGCCCGCGGAGGACTATCCGCCCGAGATCGCCGGCGGACCGATCGCGGTGATCTCGTTCAGCCACTCCTCGGGCTCCGAGGTCAAGGCACTGGAGGCCGTCGCTGCGCTCGATGCGGCCGCGAAACCCGTCGTCGACTCGGTCAGCGCACAGCCCTACCTCGAGGTCCAGGGCCTGTACGACACGACCTACGCGTGGGGCGTCCGCTTCGCGTGCGCGGGCGGGTACGCAAACGTGGTGCGGCCGGAGACCATCAGCGCGGGGGTGGACCACATGGCCCGCGGCATCGACGACGCGAGCATCGGGTTCACGGCGCAGGGTGGCGCGATTGCCGATCTCCCGGAGGACGCGATGGCGTTCAGCGGCCGCCAGGCCGCGATGCGGCTCCTCGCCGAGGAGATGTGGGAGGACCCGGCCCGCGACGCCGACGCGAAGCGGTGGTGCCTGGAGGCTCGGGACATCTTCGTGGGCGACACGGTGCCCGGCCACTACGTCAACGAGGTCCCGGACGACGTAACGGATCCGGCAGCGATCTATGGCCCGGCGAAGGCCGAGCGCCTGCGCGCGCTCAAGCAGACCTGGGATCCCGACAACGTCTTCCGGCTGAACAAGAACATCGCGCCCTAGCGCGAGTCGCGCGGCCGGCGCAGCTTCGCGGCCGCCGGCCGGCGGTTGGCGTTCGCGCCTAGCGCCAGCCGAGCCCGGGCGCGACGTACTTGAGGATGGACTCGATCGCGTGCGCGTTGTAGTCGACGCCGAGCTGGTTCGGGACGGTCAGTAGCAGCGTGTCGGCCGCCTCGATCGCCGTGTCCTTCTTCAGCTCCTCGACGAGCTTGTCCGGCTCGGCGGCATAGGACCGGCCGAAGATCGCCTTCGTCTGGGCGTCGATGTAGCCGACGTGGTCCGCGTCCTGGTTCCCGCGCCCGAAATAGGCCCGATCGCGATCATCCACGAGCGCGAAGATCGAGCGCGAGACCGACACCCGCGGCTCTCGCGTGTGGCCGGCTTCCTTCCATGCCTCGCGGAAGAGCCTGATCTGCTCCGCCTGGAGCTGGTGGAACGGGACGCCGGCGTCCTCGGTCATCAGCGTCGACGACATCAGGTTGAGCCCCTGCTTCGCCGCCCACTCGGCGGTCGGGCGCGAACCGGCGCCCCACCAGATGCGATCGCGCAGCCCGGGTGAATGCGGCTCCGGCCGCAGCAGGCCCGGTGGGTTCGGGAACATCGGGTTCGGGTTCGGCTGGGCGAATCCGACGCCGGTGATCACCTGCAGGAACACGTCGGTGTGCTGGCGCGCCATCTCGGCGCCCGACGGATCGTCCTCGGCCGGCTGGTAGCCGAAGTGCCGGAAGCCGTCGATGACCTGCTCCGGAGAGCCGCGCGAGATGCCGAGCTGCAGGCGCCCGCCGGCGATGAGGTCGGCGGCGCCAGCGTCTTCCGCCATGTACAGCGGGTTCTCGTAGCGCATGTCGATGATCGCGGTGCCGAGCTCGATCGTCTTCGTTCGCGCCCCGGCGGCGGCGAGCAGCGGGAATGGCGACCCGAGCTGCTGGGCGAAGTGGTGGACGCGGAAGTACGCGCCGTCCGCGCCGAGCTGCTCAGCGGCCTCCGCGAGCTCGATCGACTGGATGAGGGCGTCCGCGCCGGAACGGACCTGGGAGTACGGCGACGTCGACCAGTGGCCGAACGACAGGAACCCGATCTTCTTCACGGGCTGATTCTAAGTCGTTGCGCCGTCAACGGCCCGAAACGGCCGACGGGAACCGGGCTGCGGGCGTCGTCGTCTTCGCGATCCAACGTCCCGCAGCTCGGAGATCCCGTGATCCGCTCCGCTCGCTCCTCGATTGGCCGCCCTGCGCTCTTCCCGATCGTCGCGCTCCTCGCCGCGGCCTGCAGCACAGCCCCTGCCCCGTCGCCCGGAGCAACCGGCGCGCCAGCGAGCCCGGCGCCCAGCCAGGGCCCGACGATCACTCCCGCCCCCTCCGCGTCGACAGCTGCCGCGCTCATCCTGCGCGTCACCAGCGAAGGCGGGTTCATCGGGCCTTCAGCAACGCTCGCCACGATCCCGACCGTGTCCGTGTACGCCAATGGCGAGATCCTGACGCCTGGTCCAGTTGCGGCTGTGTATCCCGCGCCGCTGCTGCCGGGCGTGACGGTGACGAATGTGGGTCCGAAGGGCGCCGAGGCGATCGTCGCCGCGATTCGCGCAGCCGGCCTGGACAAGCCGTTCTCGGGTGATCCCGGCGTGGGCAACCCGGACTCCGGTGAGACCGTGTTCACCGTCACGCTCGACGGCACCACGACGATCACGCGGCTCCACCTCGGCGGTGGCGGACCAGGGCTCCCGGGCGGTCTCGGCGGCAGCCCGGATCCGGCGCGCGATGCAGCCGAGCAGCTGCTCGAGCAGCTCGAGGACACGACCCAGACGTGGGGCTCCACGCCCGTCGTCAGCGCCTACGTCCCCACCGCGTATCGCGTGTTCGTGGCGCCCGGCGCACCGAGCAACGACGGCGCCACGGACCTGCCCGCCGTCGCGTGGCCGCTCGCGACCCCGCTCGACACGTTCGGGACGCCTGCGGTACCGGATCGAGGCATCGCCGGGCTGCGGCAGGGAGTGGTGTTCGGAGCCGATGCGGCAACGCTGGGTCCGGTGCTCCAGGCTGCGTCGCAGGTGACCGCATTCGAATCGGGTGGCAAGCCGTACACGCTGTACGTTCGGCCGCTGCTGCCCGACGAGGTGCCCGCGAAGGGGTGATCGATCGCCCGCCGGCTCGCCGGCTCACCTCGCCCGCGACGGCGCTCCTGCCCATCCGCTTCTTCTTCGGCGCGACCTTCCTCTGGGCGGGCCTCGACAAGTTCCTCGATCCGGACTTCTTCGACGCCGCCGCGCCGACGTCGCTGCATTCCCAGCTGATCGCGTTCTCGAGGATCTCGCCGCTCTCGGGCCTGATCACGCCGCTCCTGCCGTTCGCGGTGGTGATCGGCCTCCTGATCGCGGTCGCTGAGATCGGGATCGGCATCGGCGCGCTCACGGGGCTCGCATTCCGCGTCGCGGCGTTCGGGGGAGCGGCGCTGTCGATCATGCTGTGGCTCACGGCGTCGTGGGGGACGCACCCGTACTACCTCGGCGCCGACCTGCCGTACGCCATCGGCTGGATCGCGCTGCTGATCGGCGGACCCGGCGACTGGCTCGTGCCGGCGCGATGGCGCGAGCAGCCGGAGGCTGTGCCGATGGGGAGGCGCGCGAGGGCGCGGCAGCTCGCCGCCCCCCCGCCGTCGCCGCAACGGCGGCTGCTCCTCCAGACCGCGACGCTCGCGGCACTCGCCGCGATCGTGGCATCGTTCACGCCCTTCATCCGGGCACTCGGCGTCGTCACCGGCGAAGCCTCCCGCAGCCACGCCCCCGGCGACACGGCAACCCCGGGCCCCGGGGCGAGCGCAACCCCGTCACCAACCGGCGTCCCGGCATCCGTGCCGCCGACCGGCATCCCGGCCACGGTCCCGCCAGGCGCGGTCCCGATCTCGAGCGTGGACGCGGTCCGGAGCAAGGGCTCGGTGGCGTTCGTTGTCCCGTTCAATGCCCCCGCGCCGCTGCCCGCGGGCGACCCCGCCGTGATCGTCCAGCTGAAGGACGGCTCCTTCGTCGCGTTCGATACGGTGTGCACGCACGCCGGGTGCACGGTCGAATGGGATAAGCGCGACCACATCCTGTTCTGCCCGTGCCACGAGGCGATGTTCGACGCCGAGAACAAGGCCGCCGTCCTGGGTGGCCCGGCGCCCGAACCGCTTGCCAGCCTCCCGCTGTACATCGATCCAGCCACCGGCAAGATCCTGCTCGACCCCACCGTCTAGCGGCCACTTGCGCGGTACATACTCAGTATGTATGCTCCGCCGCGATGTCAGTTCGCTACGGAATCCTCGCCCTGCTCGCCGAGGCGCCGAGCCACGGCTACCAGCTGAAGTCGGCGTTCGAACGCCGGACCGGCAGCCAGTGGCTGCTCAACATCGGGCAGGTCTACACGACGATCCAGCGCCTCGAGCAGAAGGGCCTCGTCGAGTCGATCGCGCCCGACGGCGCCGCCGATGACGACCGTCGCGACTACCGGATCACCGATGCGGGGCGCGCCGAGCTCGAGTCGTGGTTCGAGAACCCGGTCGTGCTCGAGGAGCCGTCGCGCGACGAGCTGACGATCAAGGTGCTGCTTGCGACCGCCGCGGGATCCGTGGATCTCACGAGCCTGCTGCAGCGGCAGCGCCGAGCTTCCGTGGAGCAGCTCCAGGCGTACACGCAGCGCAAGGCAACGGCGGATCCGGAGCGCGACGTCGCGTTCCTGATCCTGCTGGACGCGCTGATCTTCCGAACCGAGGCGGAGATCCGCTGGCTCGACGCGTGCGACGCCCGGCTGCGGGCGCTCGGCCTGATCGAAGGGGAGGGCGTCCGATGACGGTTTCGACGACGGGTTCAACGGCGGCCTCGACGATGGTCCGCCTCGAGGGCGCCGCCCGCTGGTTCGGCGCGGGCCACACCCGCGTTGTCGCGCTGCACCCGACCTCGCTCGAGGTGAAGGCCGGCGAGCTGCTCGCCGTCATGGGCCCCAGCGGCTCGGGCAAGACCACGCTGCTCTCGCTCGTCGGCGGCCTCGACAAGCCGAGCGAGGGCAAGGTCGTCGTCGACGGCAAGGACGTCGGCGCGATGAAGTCCCGCGATCTGGCGATCCTTCGTCGTCGCACCGTGGGCTACGTGTTCCAGGACCTGAACCTCCTCGCGGGCCTGACGGCCGCGGAGAACGTGGCGATCCCGCTGGAGCTCGACGGGCGGGCAGTGGGCGCGGCGCGGCACGCGGCGCTCGACGCACTCGGCTCCGTCGGCCTCGGTGACCTCGCGAGCCGCTTCCCGGACGACCTTTCCGGTGGCGAGCAGCAGCGGGTCGCGATCGCGCGAGCCCTGGTCGGCGGCCGGCCCATCCTGCTCGCGGACGAGCCGACCGGCGCCCTCGATTCGATGACCGGTGAGTCCGTGATGCGGCTCCTGCGCCGGCACTGCGACGGCGGCGGGACGGCGATCCTCGTCACCCACGACGCAGCGCACGCCGCGTGGGCCCATCGCGTCGTGTTCCTGCGCGACGGCCGGATCGTCGACGAGGCACGCCCGGCCTCCGCGACCGCGGCCTGATCGTGGCCGGCACGCGCGCCCTCGCCAGGATCGGCTGGCGCGACATCACCCGTCATCGACTCCGCAGCCTGCTCATCGTGCTGCTGATCGGGCTGCCGGTCGCGGCGATGGTCGGTGGGATCGCGATCCTGCGAACCACGGAGGTCGGTCCGGAGCGCTGGGCAACCGCCCGGTACGGCCAGGCCGACCTGCTGGCGCAGGGCGTCGGGACGATCGACCTCCTGCGGCCGGCGCTGCCGCCGGACAGCGTGTTCGAGCCGTACGTCGAAGGCCAGGTGCGCCTCGTCGTGCCCGGCTCGCGACCGTCGGCGACGCTGCGCGCGATCGACATCCAGGGCCTCGCCGCGGGGATCTACACGCTCGTCGACGGGCGGACGCCGGCCGGCGCCGCCGAGGCCGCGGTCACCGGTGAGGTCGCGCGCATCGCGAAGGTCGGGATCGGCGGCCGGATCGCGGTCGAGGGTCAGGCCGACCGGACGATCGTCGGCATCATCGAGAACCCGCTGTACCTGGGGGATCGGAGCGTGCTGGTCGATCCCGCGACCTACGTGCCCACCGACATGGATTCCGCGGGCTGGCTGGTCCGACTCCCCAACGGCGAGGATCCTGCCGCGTACGGCGGTGTCATCAAGGATCCGGTCACCGGCGAGCCGGTCTCGAGCATCGAGGTCCGCGGGCAGTCCGGGTCGTCAGCGGATGCGAGCCCCACGATTCTCATCCTGGGCACGATGGCGCTCGTCGAGGCGGCGCTGATCGCATCGGCGGCATTCGCCGTGTCGATCCGGCGCCGGCAGCGCGAGCTGGGCCTGCTCGCCGCGGCCGGGGCCACGCCGGGACAGCTGTCGCGCTCCGTCCTGCTCGAAGCGATGCTTCTCGGGCTTCTGGCGTGCGTGGTCGGGGTGATCGGTGGGCTGGCTGCCGCCCTCGCCTTCCACCCGTTCCTCGACGACCTGACGCAGCATCGGAACCCGCCGCTCATCGTGGACCTGTCGGGCATCGTCGCGCCGATGGCGATCGGGCTGGTCGCGTCAGTCGTTGCCGCGTGGCTCCCGGCACGGAGCGTCAGCCGCACGCCCGTCCTGCTCGCGTTGTCCGGGCGCCGGCCCGCCCATCGATCGGCCGGCCGCGGGCTGTGGCTCGGCGTGGTCGTCGTCGCAATCGGGCTCGGGCTGACGATCGCTGGCGCGACGTTCGAGTTCGACGACGGCGACATCCGGCAGTACCTGATCATGGGCGGCGCCGTGCTCGGCACCCTCGGTTTCGGGGCGTGCGCGCCGTGGCTCCTCGAGCAGCTCGACAAGATTGCCCGGCGGCTTCCGCTCACGCCGCGCATCGCGTTCCGCGACACGGCTCGTGCGAGGTCTCGAAACGCACCCATCGTCACCGCGGTGCTCGCCGGCCTGGCCGCCGTGATCGCGATCGGTGCATGGTCGGCGAGCCGCGACGCTGAGGAGCTGCGTGGCTGGCGCCCGACGTTGTGGCCGGACCAGGTCCGCATCGGCGGGGACGGTGGATCGGAGGCCGCGCAAGAGCTGCGTGGCGAGCCCGGTGTCGTGGCGGTCATGAAGATCGGCACGCTGGTGCCGACCGAAGCCGGCGCGTCCGTCTTCTTCACGCTGCCGGATGCGCGCGACGTCAACGGGAAGCTGATCAACATGAACGACGGCTGCACGAACTGCCCGCCGGACCACTTCGCGCCGTACCAGCTCATGCACCCATCCGCGGCGACGCCGGAGCTCCTCGCACTCGCCCACGCCGAGGACGCCGCCGCCGACCTTGCTGCTGGGCGCGTCGTCGTCGTGACCGATCGGCTCGCGAGCGCATCGATCCTCTCGATCATCGCCTACGCCCCCGACGGGACGGAGGAGCCGGCCATGGCCGTGCCGGTCCGCGTCATCGCAGTCCCGGTTTCCGGCGGGATCCTGCCCGATGTGTTCATCCCCGACGCGCTGGCACAGCGGCTCGGGATGGTGCAGGCAGACGTCAACGATTACGGGCCGGACACCTACGTCGTGCAGTACGACCACGACGTGAGCCAAGGCGACTTCGACCGCGCGACGGCGATCGCCGCGCGGCATCTCGACACCGCCGCGTGGCTCGACAGCGCCCCGGTGCGACCGGGCCAGGGCTTCCGGCTCCTCCTGATCGCCATGGTCCTGCTGTTCTCGCTGAGCGTGACGGGGATTGCGCTCGCCCTCGGCGAGGCCGAGTCGCGCCCGGATCAGCGGACGCTGCTCTCGCTCGGCGCCGAGCCGCGTCTCCGGCGTCGCATCGCCGCCGCCCGGGCCGCGGTCCTGGCGTTCGTCGCGGGGTTGCTGGCGGTCCCGGCCGGGTTGCTCCCGATCTGGGGCATCTTCACGAGCCGCGACGCGCAGATGGCCGTCCCGACGATCGAGATCGCGGGCGCGCTGATCGTGATGCCGGTGCTCGCGATCGCGTTCGCCTGGATCCTGAGCCGGCCCATCCCCGACTGGAACGCCTTCCGCAACCTCGAGTCGCGCTAGCGGCCGAACGCCGCCTCGCTAGATCGAGCCGCCGCTCGCCTCGTCCCCCGACCCGGGCGCGCCGCCCTCCAGGATCCAGCCGCTCGCGAGCGTCGCGAGCTCGTCGAGCGCCTCGGGGCGGAGCTCGAGCTGGCCCCAGCGGGCGTCATCGGTCGCGAGACGGACCAGACCTGCGTTCACGAGCTGCCCGAGGTGGTGCTGGAGGCTCGTGCGCGGCACGCCCATGCGTCGCGCGAGCTCGGAACCCGAGAGCGGGCCCGCGCGGAGCTCGCGGAGCGCACGCACGCGGAGCTCGTCACCGAGCGCCTTCGCGATGAGGATGAGCCGTGGCGGCGGCTCCGACGGCGAGACGCGGGTGGGCTCGGCGGGATAGGCGATCACGAGCGTCTGGCCGAAGTCGGTCATGGCCCAGCCCGGCCGGATGATCGTCGAGGGTGCGAGGACCGCGAGGGACTGCCCGAGCTCGTGGGCGAACGTGATGCCCGGGATCAGCTGGGCGAGCACGTCGTCGAAGTCACGACTGGCCGCCACCGCGCGAACCCGCTCGGCATCGGCACGCTGGGCCGCGTCGATCTCCGGCTCCATCTCGGCAAAGCCCTGCTCGTGCCAGGTCACGAGGGCACCAGCCAGCTCGTCGCGCACCTCGTCGGCGGGTCGGCCCAGGAGATTCCGCAGCGTCGCCTGCCAATGCCCGATGTGCGGATACGAGCTCCGCTGGAACTCCCGGATGGCGGCGCGGTCGCCGTCGGCCGCGTCGCGGATGATGTCGGGCGGGGTCGACAGACGATACGCGCGCCGGTAGTAGCCGACCATCGACAGCAGGACCTCGCGCGGGTCGCCGTCCCGGACCGCCGCGACCACCGCCGAGGCCGTCGGTTGCTCGGTCTTCGCGTGGGCAAATCCGATCAGGTTGATGAACGGGTCGCGCCCGATCTGCGCGAACGTCCGGGCGAGCCCTCCCCCGCCGATCGCCTCTGCGCGCCGACGAATGTCGGCGGCTGCCGTGATTCGCCGCTCGGTCGACTTGTCCGCGATGCACGGTCCCGAAAGCAGCAGGTCGTAGCCGGTGCCGGCCTGCACGAGGACGGGGATCGAGTGCACGGCTGCAAGCCTAGCGCTCCACCGTCTCGCCCTCTCGGCCGTCCGGTGTCCCACCGCACGGGCCTGCCGTCTCTTTTCGGCAGGTTGGTTGACAGGTATCGGCAACCGCCGGAATATGTCGGCAACACGCCATCAAAAGTCGACAGGAGGAGACTGCATGCGCCGGACGCTTATCGCGCTCGCGTCGGCCGTGGTGCTCGGAGCGGCGATGGTCGCGCCCGCTGCCGCCATCACGGGCGACTACCGCGAGGACAACGACCATCCGTTCGTTGGCCTCGTCTCGTTCTATGACAGCGACTGGGTGTTCATCCATCGCTGCACGGGCGAGCTGCTCTCACCCACCGTGCTCCTGACCGCCGGTCACTGCACGAACGACGACTCCCTGCCCGACGGCGCGGTCGCGGCGCATGCGCGCGTCTGGTTCCTGCAGGACGTCGGCTCGCACTACGACCCGAATACGCAGAGCGACCCCGTGACCGGCTACCCCGACTCGTGCACCGGCACGCTCGGTGATGGCATCGCAGGTGGCTGGTGCGCCGAGTCGAGCACGATGTACAACTTCGGCTTCGACAACTTCGCCGGCCTGCCGAACATCCACGACCTCGGCATCGTGATCCTCGACCAGGCGATCGACCTGCCCGAGTACGCCTCGCTTGCGAGCGCAAACTCGGTCGACACGCTGCAGACGGCGCGCGGCACCCAGGACCCGACGATGCGGGTCTCCGGCTACGGCCTGAGCCTGCGCCACCTGACCCCCGTCAAGGGCCCCAACGCGGGCACCGGCCCCTCGGCGTACACGATCTCCTACCGCGTCCGCCTGCAGGGCGACATGACGTTCATGAACCTGGAGAGCAACAACTCGGGCGGCTTCACGCTCGAGGCCAATGGGAACGGCAACGGCCAGAGCGGCACGTGCAACGGCGATTCGGGCGGCCCGGTCTTCTGGCCGGCCGACAGCAACCGCGTCGTGGCCGTCAGCTCCTGGGGCATCCTCAACGCCGGCTGCCGCGGCACCGGCTACTACTACCGGACGGACCTCCAGGCGTCGCTCGACTGGATCCGATCGGTCGTGGGTGAGGAGCTCTGGGCCGGCATCACGGTGAACTGACCCGCACTCGCTCTCGAATTTCCCTGCAACAGGACCCCGGAGATGGCGCCGGGGTCCTGTTCTTTTCCGGCCGCTCCCCGCCGGCCCGCTCCCTGCCGGCTCGCTCGCTACGTGGCGCGGCGCTTCCGAGTGGCCTGCCGCGCGTCGTAGCCCTCGCGGAGCAGCGCGTCCAACCGATCGACCGAGGCGAGCGGGAGCCGAATGCACACCGCGGCGTACCCGTTGTAGTGAGGCTCCGTGAAGAAGAGCTCGGGCTCGGTCGCGACCAGCTCGAACTTGCGGGCCTCGTCGGCGACGCGGACGACGAGCACCTCCGGGTTCGGGAGCCGCGGCTTCTTCGGGTCGACGCGCTCCAGCCACGTCCACGCGAGCAGCTTCCCGTCCATCCGGTACGCGTTGCCGTCCCGGGTCACCCGGGGCAGCGCGAGCGCAAGGCGTTCGACGTCCGCGGTGGTCACCACCCCGCCGGGTCCGAGGGTCGCCTAGTGCGCCGGCGTCTGCCAGACGTCCGGCACGTACGAATCCGGGGCGCCGAAGTCACCGATCACGAGCGCGCCGGGACCGCCCGGAATGACGGCGTAGAACTCGGCGCCTTCCTGGACCGGCGCGGAGCGCGCCTGCTGCCAGGTCATGCCGTCCTTCGAGACCCACGAGATCGCAGTGCCACGCTGGAGGCCCTGCAGCGTCCCGACGGCAATCAGCTGATCGCCCACCATGGTCACGTCGGTCATCCACGCGTACCCACCGCTGTGCTGGCGGCTCGGCTCGTCGGGCGCCCGCTTCCACGCGAGCCCGTCGGCGGATGTGAAGGCAACCGCATTCCTGCGATCCAGGTCCGAGCCGACTGCCACCAGGCCGACAGGGGATCCGCCGATGACCGAGACGAGGATCGCGCCCGAAAACGCGGGGTCATCGATGCGGTTCCAGCTCAGGCCGTCCGGTGAGGTCCACGCCACAGCGCCCGTCGGCTGCTGGAAGGAACCCACGACACCCACGGCGACGAGGCCACCGTTCGCGAGGACCGCGATCGAGCGAACCTCCGAGTTCGCGAAGGCCGCGGCGTCGTCCGGCACGGGCGTCCAGGTCGCGCCATCGGGCGAGGTCCAGAACCGCGCGTGCCGGTCCAGCAGCTCCGGGCCCACCGAGCCGCCGGCGACGAAGCCCGTCGCCGTTGCGAAGACCGACGTCATGCGCTCGGCCGTCCTGTCCGTTCCCAGCACCGGAACCTCGTGGGGCGTCCACGTCACGCCGTCGGGTGACGTCCAGGCAACGGGGGCCGAACCGGACCGACCGACGGCCACCAGCGCCCCGTCCGACCCTCGGGCGAGCGAGACCGGGAACGTGAACGGCGTGTCCGAGACCGCGCGGAGGGTCCAGGTCGAGCCGTCGTCGGAGGTCCAGGCCGTCGGGTGCCAGTCCGGCGGAACGTACCCGATGGCCGCGAAGCCGCCGGCCGACCGTGCGATCAGGTCCGTCATCATCGCCTGGCCCGCGATGCGCAGGATGGGGTGCTTGCCGACGTAGCTCGGCGCGACTGTTTCCTCGTAGACCTGGGGTCGCTCGACGGAGGCGACGCGCCCCCAGTCGATGCCGAGGACAGCCGCGGCGGCCGGGCTCGCTGTCGACTGACCGCAGCCCGCAACGACGACGGCGAGGAGCGTGGCGGCACGGACCGTTGCGGCCGGGGACGCGCGGCGCATTGGCGGTTCCGCGCTCAGCCGGCGGAGGACCAGCGCGTGTAGCGCGGCGGCCACTCGTCGGCGCCGCGCTCGCCGAGGATCGCGGCCTGGA
>DATAIB010000195.1:0-2875 GCA_036262855.1 Candidatus Limnocylindrales bacterium | reverse complement strand
CCGCGAGCTCGGCCCCGTCGGCGGTTACGCGCACGCGTGCCGGCAGCGGGATTCCGGGCAGGCGGCGCTCGTTGCTCCGGTCCCGCTCCATGACCGCAGCTTCTGCCTGCGAGCGAGCCAGGAGGAGCACCGGCTCCTGCTGTGCCACGAGGATCGCGAGCGTCGTGCCCCACGCGCCCGCTCCGACGACCGCGACCCGCGCAACGTTCGAGCTGGTCGCGTGCTGGGTCATCGAACGATGATCGGGAGCCGCCCTGCCGCGACGGTCATCGTGCCGTCCGCCGCTTCGAAGCCTGTCGGGCACCACTGGGCTTGGTGGATGGCGCGACCTGCCGCCGGGTCGCGGGTCCTCGCTTCCCGGCACGGCGCGGCTCGCGGACCGTGGCGCGCTCCCGGAAGATCAGCCGGATCGGCGTTCCGAGGAACCCGAAGGTCTCGCGAAGCTGGTTCTCGAGGTACCGGCGGTAGCTGAAGTGCACGGCGGCGGCCTCGCGAGCGAAGAACACGAACGTGGGCGGCGCCACCGAGACCTGCGTCGCGTAGAAGATCTTCGGCCGGCGGCCCTTCATCGGCGGCGGCTCCTGGCGCCGGATCGCGTCGCCCACGAGGCGGTTCAGCTCGCCCGTGGAGACGCGGCGCCGACGCTCCGCCCAGATGTCGACCGCCAGCTCGAGCACGCGCGAGATGCGCTGGCCGGTCTTGGCGGAGATCGACACGATCGGCGCGAACTCGAGGAACGGCGCCTCGTGGCGGATCCATTCGACGTACTGGTCGAAGGTGTTGCCCGTCTTCTCCTCGACCGCGTCCCACTTGTTCACCGCGACGACGAGTCCCCTGCCCTCGTCGACCACGAAGCCCGCGATATGCGCGTCCTGGGCCGTCAGGCCGTCGACCGCGTCGATGAGCAGCACGCCGACGTCGGCGCGGCTGATCGCGCGGAACGATCGGAGCGTGGAATATCGATCTGCCGCGGCACCGCTCGCCACCCGGCCGCGGCGCCGGATGCCCGCCGTGTCGATGAGCACGAGCTCGGTTCGGCCCCACTGGAGCCGCGTGTCGATCGCATCGCGCGTCGTGCCCGGGATGTCCGACACGATCATCCGGTCCTGCCCGATCAGCGCGTTCAGGAGGCTGGACTTCCCGACGTTCGGCCGCCCGACCAGCGCGATCGCGGGTGGCTCGTCCTCGACCTCGCTCGCGATGAGCGCGTCCCACTTCCGGACGGCTTCGTCCTCGTCCAGCGTCTCGACGTTGAGCCCGTCCGCGCCGGCCTCCTCGTCCCCCGCCGCCCCGTCCGGCTCCTCGCTCTCCCCGACGACGAACGGCTCGAGCCGGCCGGCCTCCATCTCGCGATCGAATGCCTCGGCTTCCTGCTCGCGCCGCTTGCGGGCGATCTCCGCCTCCGATTCCGGCGGCAGCGCGGCGACGACCTCGTCGAGCAGGTCCGCCACGCCGCGGCCATGCACGGCCGCGATCGGGATCGTGTGCTCCCAGCCCAGGACGTAGAACTCCGCGGCATCCAGCTCACGCTTCTCGTTGTCGGTCTTGTTGACCGCGACGAGGACCGGCGCCTTGGCGCGCCGCAGCAGCAGCGCGGCCTCCTCGTCCGCGGGGGTCAGCCCGGTGATCGCCTCGACGACGAACACGATCACGTCGGCCTCGGCGATCGCGACCCGTGCCTGGTCCTGGACACGCGCCTCGATCGGGTCCGCCGGGTCCACCTCGAGCCCGCCCGTGTCCACGATCATGAACCGGCGGTCGTTCCATTCGGTCTGGCCGTACAGGCGGTCGCGCGTCGTGCGGGCGCGGTCCTCCACGATGGCCGTTCGCTCCCCGACGACGCGGTTGAACAGCGTCGACTTCCCCACGTTCGGACGGCCGACGATCGCGACGATCGGCAGCCCTGTCGAGCTCACAGGCAGGTCAGCCGGCGGCGGGGAGCTGGGTGGGGGCGTTCGGGAGCGACGTCGTTCGGCCCGCTGGTGTCGCGGCCAGGGCGAACGCTTCGTCGGCAAGCTCAGTGGCGTGGGTCGCGGCTTCGGCCGTACCCGCGATCTCGAGGATGCGCTGCGCAACCGCGTGCAGGTCCTCGATCGGGGTCGAGGTTCCGCCGGTCACGCCGACGATGTTCGCACCGGCGAAGGCGGCCGGGTCCGTGAGGTCGCGAACGTACTCGATCTGGATAGCCGGCGTGCCGGCGATCCCACAGAGGCGCGTGAGCTCCTTCGTGTTCGCGGAGGAGCGGCCACCGACGACGACCATCAGGTCGACCGCCCGCGCGGTCTCCATGGTGTCCTCCTGGCGCCGGATCGTGACCGGGCAGACGGTGTTGACGATCTTGAGCTCGTGGCTCCGCGAGACCATGAACGCGGCGAGCTTCTCGAACTTCCACGGCGGCTGCGTGGACTGGCTGATCAGCGCCATCTTCTTCCGGCGCGGGATCTGCTCCCAGTCCTCTTCCTCGTCGACGACGATCGCGTTCGGCGCGAAGCCGAGGAGGCCCACGACCTCGGGGTGCTTCGGGGTTCCCAGCAGCACGATCGTGTAGCCCTCGTCGACGAGCCGCACGATCTCCTTCTGCTCCTGGATCACCCACGTGCAGGTGCCGTCGATGACCTCGAGGCCGCGCTCGGCGGCGCGCTCCATGACGTCCGGGCGGACGCCGTGCGCGCGGATCACCACCGCGGCGCCGTGGTCGACGTCGTCGAGCGTGTCGACGGTCTCGATCCCCAGCTGCTGGAGGTCGCGGATGACGCCTTCGTTGTGCACGACCTGGCCGAGGGTGTGCGTCTGCTTGCCGGCGGCGCTCGCCTCCTTGGCCTTGTCGATCGCTTCGCGGACGCCGTAGCAGAACCCGGTCCGCTTCGCGATCCGG
>DATAIB010000194.1:0-3526 GCA_036262855.1 Candidatus Limnocylindrales bacterium | reverse complement strand
CGCGCCGCGCGGCCAGGAACGGCGCGCGAGCAACCCGCACGGGCTGCGCAGGATCGCCGGAGGCGTCAACCGCACCCGGGGCCGGGAGGTACCCGACCACGAGCTCCTCGACCCGGACCACGATCTCGCCGGACTTCACCGGACCACCACCGACGAGGCCGGCGCCAGGCAGGCGCAGCTTGCGTGTCGACTTCGGCAGGTCGACCCGCTGCTCGAGCAGCTTCTCGAGGCGCGCCTCGTGCTCGTGCATCTTCGACATCTTCCGGTGGCTTCGGTACGTCTGGACGAGCTCGCGCTCGCGCGTGACGAGCTGCTCGTGCGACTCCGCGCTCTTCAGCGCGAGCGCGTCACGCTCCTCGCGCTGGCGGTGGTAGGAGCTGTAGTCGCCTCGGAACGCGGTCAGCCGGCGGTCCCGAAGCTCCCAGATGCGGTTCACGGTGGCGTCGAGGAACGCCCGATCGTGCGAGGCAACGAGCAGAGACCCTGAACGACGACGCAGGTGGTCCTCGAGCCACTCCAGCGCGCCGAGGTCGAGGTGGTTCGTCGGCTCGTCCAGGAACAGGAGGTCCGGCGCCTGGATCACGAGTCGCGCAAGGGTCGCCCGCGTCTGCTCCCCGCCCGACAGCGACGAGGGCGGCCGATCCAGGTCCGCATCTGTGAACCCGAGACCCGACAACGCCTCGTCGACGCGCTGGTCCAGCGTGTAGCCGCCGAGCGACTCGAAGCGATGCTGGAGCGCCTCGTACTCCGGCTCGGCGGCTCGGTGTGCAACCTCGAGCGCCTCCAGCTCCGCGGCCATCTGCTCGAGATGGGCCGCGCCGTGCCGAACGGCGACGCGCAGGTTCGGCGCGGCCATGAACCGCTCGTCGAAATGCGCCTCCTGGGAGAGCATCCCGATCGTGAGGTCGCGCTTCCGGGACACCTTCCCGGCATCCGGCTCATCGATGCCCGATGCGATCCGGAGCAACGTCGTCTTCCCGGCGCCGTTCGGCCCGACCAGGCCGACGCGATCGCCGATCGCGATCGCAGCGTCGATCCGATCGAGGATGACGAACGTCCCGACCTCGCGGTGGACGCCTTCGAGTCGAAGGATCGACATCAGCCGGCGCCCGAGTCCCGCACGGCTCGCGCCTTCGCGCGCCGGGTCGCGGCGGCCGCCCGAGTGACCTCCGCACGTCGAGCGCGTTCCGCGGCGGAGACGGCGGCGGCGCGGCGGGACGATCCCGTCTTGCCGAGCGCACCCTCGAGCCCGCCGATCTCGGTCCAGCGCGGTCCCGTCCGGATCGGCGCTGCCGGCTCGACGGGCGGCTCGGCCGCGGCGCGTGAACGCCGTTCCGGCCGCGGCTCCATCCCCCGCAGGATCGCGGCCGCGCCGGGCTTGTCGGCGGCCGGCAGTCGCTGGCACCAGGAGCAGAAATGGGTCGACCGCGCGCCGATCACGATCCGCCGGATCGGCCGGCCGCATCGGGCGCATGGCTCGCCCGCCCGCTGGTACACCAGCAGTCGCTCCTGCATCGAGCCGTCGCCGTCGGGTGCCGTGTAGTCGTCGATCGATGAGCCCCGACGCGCGACCGCTTCCGCGAGGATGCGGCGGATCTCGCGGTACAGGCGCCCCTCGTCCGCGGGTCGCAGCGACGCAGCGGAGCGCAACGGGTGCAGCCGCGCCGCCCACAGCGCTTCGTCGGCATAGATGTTGCCGACGCCGGCCAGGAATCCCTGGTCGAGGAGGAGCGGCTTCAGGCGGCCGCGGCGGCCGCGAATGCCGTTGCGAAACCTGCGGACGGTGAACGCAGATTCGAGCGGCTCCGGCCCGAATCCCTTGAACCCCTTCGCGCCGCCCAGCTCGCCGACGAGATCACCGTCCGCGCCCTCGCGGCGCGCCACGCCCACCCGGCCGAACTTCCGGATGTCTCGGAACCACAGCTCGCGGCCGTCCGCGAAGGTGAGCACGAGGCGCAGGTAGGGATCCTCCATCGAGCCCGATCGCACGACGAACAGCTGCCCGGTCATCTTGAGGTGGATCGTGATCGCGGAGCCGTCCTCGAGATCGAGCACGACGAGCTTCGCGCGCCGCGAGGTGCCGATGATCGTCCGCCCGACAACGGCGGCCTCGAACGCGGCCGGATCCTGCGACCGCAGCGTCTTCAGCCAGTTGACCCGGACGCCCGTGATCCGCGCGCCAACCACGAGTCCGCGCAGGTCCCGGGCAACGGTTTCGACCTCGGGCAGCTCGGGCATGCCTACTGCACCCGCGGTGACGGGTCAGCCACCCGCGGGCACCTCGGCCGGCGCCTCATCGGCCTCGGCGAGCACGGCATCCTGCCGCGTCATCGGCGTCATGCCCTCCCAGTCCGTGCCGACCTTCACATCGACCGTGAGCGGCACCGTGAGCGGCAGCGCGCCTTCCATCGTCTCGCGCAGCAGCGGCACGAGCCGGTCGACCTCGTCCCTGGGCACCTCGAGCAGGAGCTCGTCGTGGACCTGGAGCAGCATCCGGGCCCCGAACCCGCCCTCGGCGAGCCGATCCGCCATCCGGATCATCGCGATCTTCACGATGTCCGCAGCCGTCCCCTGGATCGGCATGTTGATCGCCATGCGCTCCCCTGCCCCGCGCAGCGCGGCATTGGCAGCATGGAGCTCCGGGATGGACCGCTTGCGGCCCAGCAGGGTGGTCACGAACCCCTGGCGTCGGGCCTGGTCCTTGATGTGGAGCATGTAGTACGAGATCCCGGAGTACGCCGCGAAGTAGGCGTTGATGAACTCCTGGGCCTCCTGGCGGCTGATCCCGGCCCGCGATGACAGGCCGAAGTCGCTCATGCCATACGCAAGCCCGAAGTTGACCATCTTCGCCATCGATCGCTCGTCGGGCGTGATCTCCTCGGCCGGCTTCTTCAGCACCCGCGCCGCGGTCTCGCGATGGATGTCGGCCTTGCGCTCGAACGCCTCCTTGAGGTGCACGTCCGACGCGACGTGGGCGATGATCCGGAGCTCGATCTGGGAGTAGTCGGCCGCGACCAGCACGCTGTCTGGCGCTGCGGCAACGAACGCGCGCCGGATGCGCCGGCCGAGCGGCGTGCGGATCGGGATGTTCTGCAGGTTCGGGTCGGACGAGGAAAGGCGTCCCGTTGCAGCGACTGCCTGATGGAACGTCGTGTGCAGCCGCCCGTCGTCGGCGATCAGCGTGGCCAGCGCCTCGACGTAGGTCGAGCGCAGCTTCGTGTAGATGCGCCAGTCGAGGATCGGCTGGATGACCGGATGGACGCCGACGAGCTCCTCGAGGACCGATGCGTCGGTCGAGTAGCCGGTCTTGGTCCGCTTGCCCTTGGGCAGCTTCAGCTCGACGAACAGGATGTCGCCGAGCTGCTTGGGCGAGCCGATCGTGAACTCATGGCCGACCGCGTCGTAGATCTCGCGTTCGAGGCGGCCGATCTCGACGTTGAACTCGCGATCGAGCTCAGCGAGCGCGGCGAGGTCGACGGCGATGCCATCGGCCTCCATCCGCGCGAGCACCGGCACGAGTGGCAGC
>DATAIB010000193.1:0-4753 GCA_036262855.1 Candidatus Limnocylindrales bacterium | reverse complement strand
CGGCTCGCCAACCTGGTGCCCCGCCCGACCGACCCGCTGCAGCCCCGAGGCCACCGATGTCGGCGATTCGACGAGCACGACGAGGTCGACGGCGCCCATGTCGATGCCGAGCTCCAGCGACGACGTCGCGACGAGGGCGGGAATGCGCCCGGCCTTGAGGTCCTCCTCGATGCGGAGGCGCTGCTCGCGCGCGATCGATCCGTGGTGCGCGAGCACGAGCTCCTCGCCGGCCAGCTCGTTCAGCCGTTGCGCCAGCCGCTCCGCGAGGCGGCGTGAGTTCGTGAAGATGATGGTGGAGCGGTGCGCCCGGATCAGCTCGAGGAGCTTCGGGTGGATCGACGGCCAGACGCTCGTCCGCATCTCGCCCGCACCGACGGGGCCGCCTGGGCGCTCGTCATGCGGCACGACCTCGCCGAGTCGCCCCATGTCCTCGACGGGGACGACGACCTGGAGCTCGAGCGCCTTCCGGCTCCCGGCATCGACGATCTCGACCTCACGACCCGGCCCGATTCCACCAAGGAACCGTGCGATCGTCTCGAGCGGCCGCTGAGTCGCCGACAGCCCGATCCGCTGCAGGGGCGGCGCGCCCTCCGGCCGCAGCATCTCCAGCCGCTCGAGCGAGAGCGCGAGATGCGCGCCGCGCTTCGTGCCGGCGATCGCATGGACCTCGTCGATGATCACCGTCTCGACCCCGCGCAGGGCCTCGCGGGCCGCCGAGGTCAGCATCAGGTACAGCGACTCCGGCGTGGTGACGAGGATGTCCGGGGGCCGTCGGGCAAGCTCGCGGCGGGCCTCCGCGGGCGTGTCGCCCGTTCGACCGGCGATCGTGATCGATGGCTCGCGCTCCCCCAGCCGCTGCGCCGCGAGGCCGATGCCATGCAGCGGCGCCCGCAGGTTCCGCTCGACGTCGTACGTCAGCGCCTTGAGCGGCGACACGTACAGGACGCGAACGCTCCCGGGCGCCTCCTTCGTGGCCGGCGGCGACGGATCGCGCGCCAGCCGGTCCAGGCACCACAGGAATGCCGCCAGGGTCTTGCCGGACCCGGTCGGGGCGTGGATCAGCGTGTGCTTCCCGCTCGCGATCGATGCCCAGCCGCCCGCCTGTGCCGGTGTCGGCGCCTCGAACGCGGACTCGAACCAGGCGCGGACGGACGGCGAGAATGGCGCGAGTGGATCGCTTCGAGTGGGCACGCTCACGGGACCCGGAATTCTACCCCGCCACGTTCATTTCGAACAGCCGTTCGATGCTCCGGTCCCGGCGACCCGGGCCGCAGGTCCCGGTCCATTCGGGCCATTGGACCCTCTGCGCTCGACACGCGCGAGATGATGCTGAGCGCAGTTCGGAAGACCCTTTCCGAGAGTGGGAGCAAGGAAGGACAGACAGATGTCCACACTGCGTCGGTACGTGGTGCCGCTGGGCGTGATCGCCGCGGCGCTCGTCCTCTACATCGAAGCCCCGTGGGACATGATCGGTCTCGGCGGGATCGCGGCGACCAAGGACGTGGAGACCGTCCTGTCGCTCATCTTCTGGGTCCTCGCGATCGTGATCGCGTTCACCCTCCTCCAGGACCGCAAGCAGCCCGGCGCCACCGTGGTGGAAGTCGAAGGCCCGGCGGTCTCGCGGTTCCTGTTCAGCAACACCCGGGCAGGCCTGCTCTGGCTGCCGATCCGGCTGTTCGTCGGCTTCTCGTTCCTCGAGGCCGGCCTGCACAAGCTGTTCCCCGCCGGCAAGGCGATCGGCGCCGGCTGGCTGGACGGCGGCTCCGCCCTCGCCGGGTACTGGCACGGTGCGGTGGCCATCCCGGAGGCGCCCGCCCGAGCCGCGATCACCTTCGAGTGGTATCGCGACTTCCTCAACCTGCTGATCAACAACAACGCGCAGACCTGGTTCGCGTACCTCATCGTGTTCGGTGAGCTGGCCGTCGGGCTGGGCCTGATCTTCGGAGTCCTGACCGGCTTCGCGGCCTTCTTCGGGGCCCTGATGAACATGTCCTTCCTGCTCGCCGGTTCCGCGTCGACCAACCCGGTGCTCTTCGCCCTCGGGATCGGCCTGATCCTCGGCTGGCGCGTCGCGGGCTGGTACGGCGTCGACCGCTGGCTCCTCCCTCGGCTGGGTGTCCCCTGGCACGCGAGGGTGGTAGAAGGGCACGGGCAGCCGATGCCCGCTGCGATGACGAGCTGACAACGCACCCCCCCTCGACGGGAGGTCCGGTCCTGCACCGACACCGACCTCCCTTCGCTCCCCGATCGCCTGGGCCCCGAGCCCGGGCGATCGGCGTTTTCCGGGCTATCGCGCGGGGTCGCGTGGTGCGGCCCGTGCGGCCACTCCACGCTCGGGCGCCCCGACATCGCACTCGCGTGGACCGGATGTTCAGCAGGTGTTCCAGATTGACGAGGTAACGGGTTGGACGGAGCTCGGCGAGCCGCGATCACGCCACATTGGGCCGTCCAGCGAACAAATCGACGGCATTTGGACGCCAGAGCGCACCAAGTGGGACGAAGGTCGTCGAATTGGTATCGGTAGTGAACATCCGACGCCGCCGCCGAACGGTCCAGTGCGGACCATCCGGCGGCCCTTGCCGACCGGCTCCAGTCGTGAACATCTGACCCGCCGAGCCGGATCGGCCGACGGCGGCACGGTCGGTGCGCGATCACAGCTGGATCGCGCGGCACGTGTCTCGACGAGCGGGAGGTCGGCGTGTGCAGATTCGCTTGGCAATTTGACGAGGTGGGTACCGCGAAGCGGTCGCTCGCGCGCCGACCACGTCCAATTCTGCAGATCGGCACGGCAAACGACGGCGTTTGGGGGCCGAATGCCAGCCGTGGACCCGCAACCTCGTCAAATTGGCAAGCCGAATTGCAGAATCCGCCTCCGGGTCGGTCGGCGGCGCGTACCGGGTCGGTCGGGGCGACACCGGGTCGCACGCGCGCGACCTCAGCCGGATCGGGCGGCGCGTGCCTCGATGAGCGGGAGGGCGCGGGCAAGGACGCCGTGGGCAGCGGCGGCGGCACGGCCGTCCAATCGGTCGTCCTGGTCAGATCGGGGTAGGCCCAGGTTCGGCTCGTCGTCGAGCGTGGTCGGGATCGGCGACTGGCCGTAGTGCTCGGCCTCGGCGGCCCAGCGGGCCCGCCACTCGGGCGCGAGCTGCCCGGGACCCTCGCCGCCCAGGAGTGACACGTGCGACTGCGCGAGCCACACGAGCGCCCAATCCCGCGGGACGACCCGATAGACGTCGTAGCCGCCGCCGCCCGTCGCGAGCCATCGACCGCCCGCGTGCTGGTGCGCCAGCCCGTCGACCAGGTGTGCGGCGCGGCCCATCGCCGTCGTCGTGACCCGCAGGTGCGCCAGGGGGTCCCATGCGTGGGAATCGGCGCCGTGCTGCGAGACGATGACCTGCGGGCGGAAGGCGGCCGCGAGCGGCGGCAGCGCGATCTCGAGCGCCTCGACCCAGCCCTGCTCGCCCGTGCCGGGATCGAGCGCGATGTTGACCTTGGAGCCCTCCGCGCCCGGGCCACCCAACTCGTCCGCGAAGCCCGTGCCCGGGAAGAGCGAGTGCCCGCTCTCGTGGATCGACACCGTCAGCACGTCCGGGTCCATCCAGTGGATCGCCTGGACACCGTCGCCGTGATGGACGTCGAAGTCGAGGTACATGACCCGGAGGCCGTCGCGCCGCGCGCGGGCGATCGCGAGCCCGACGTCGTCGTACACGCAGAACCCCGACGCGCGCGCCGGCATCGCGTGGTGGAGCCCACCGCCCGGGTGGAAGGCATGCAGGACATCGCCGCGGAGGATCGCCTCCATCGCGCGAATGGAGCCGCCGGCGACCGCGGCCGACGCTTCGTGCATCCCCGCGAACGCCGGCGTGTCGCCCGGGCCGATGCCCATCCCGCGGGCGCCCGCGGGCGCGGCGCCGGACGCCTTCACGTGCTCGATGTACGCGCGATCGTGCGCCCACGCGAGCTCCTCGTCCGTCGCCGGCTCGGGAGCGAGACCCGCCACGGCGCCGAGCGTCTCGAGGAGCGAGATACCCGGCCCGAAGCGCCGCGGCGTCAGCGGGTGCGCGGGCCCGAAGTCGTAGGTGGTCGAGCGCGGGCCGTAGACGAGGAGCGGCCGCTCGGCCGACATCGGAGCCACGGTTGCCACGATACCCGCCATGCGCGGCATCGGCCGCGGCGTACCATCACGCCGTGTCCGACATCCTGCTCGTCCTGATCGTCATCCTGATCCTCGTGCTGATCTGGCGGGGGCCCAAGACGCTGCCCGAGATCGGCAGGATGTTCGGCCGCGGCGTGCGCGAGGCTCGCATCGAGGCGAACAAGCTCCGATCGAACGACGACGACAAGCCGGCCGACGGGGGCACGACCTCGGCCTGACGGCGCGCCTGGGCCCCGCCAGGCCCCGCGACGCCCCGCCCCAGGCGCTCACACGGGCGCCTGACCCAGCGGCAGGGTTGGTTCGTCGAGCGGGTTCGCCGCCGGGACGTCCGGCTCGTCGGGCGGCACGTGATGCGCCGATGCCGGCATGTCGCGCAGGTGGCGCATCGGCGAGAGCAGCAGCACGAGCACGGATGCCACCCCGATGGTCGCGCCGATCGCGATCGTGGCGCGCAGTCCGACGACATTCGCGAGCACTCCGCCCGCCAGCTGCCCGAACGGGATCGCCGTCCAGTGCATCCAGCGCGCCGTCGCGTTGATCCGGCCGGCCAGCTCGTCCGGGGCAAGGGTCTGGCGTAGGGCGACGTTGTTCACGAAG
>DATAIB010000192.1:0-22564 GCA_036262855.1 Candidatus Limnocylindrales bacterium | reverse complement strand
AGCATCGCGACGAGGGCGCCCAGCACGAATCGACGCGCGTCGCGGGCCGTCGCCACGTATGCCGCGACCGGCGAGAGCGCGATCAGCACGAACAGCGCGATCGGCTCCACGGGGATTCCCTTCAGGTGGAATCCGTCGGTGTCCTTCAGGACTGCGGACACGGCGAGGAACACGGCCGTGGTCAACACCGCGATCACCCCGACGCGCACCCATCGATTGCCGACGTTGATGCCGAACCATGTCGGCCCGCCGCCGTCCGCGCCAGCTCGGGCGTCCCGGTCGGCGTCGTCATCCGTGAGGGACAGGAGCTCGCGCAGCAACAGCAGCACCCCGACGCCCACCACCACCGCGATCGCGATGGCGCGCGGGGTGATCGTGATGTCCGGGATCGTGGTCGGGCAGGCCTGCGAGTTCTGGACCATGTCGGTGACGCGCGCGACGCCGCACAGCGGTCGGTGGAGCAGCCACAGCAGGAACGGTCCCATCACCGCGACGCCCGCCGCGACACGTGCCATGAGCCAGGTGCGCCGCGACGCGCCGTGCCACAGCTCAGCGAGGAAGTAGGCGAGGGCGAGGAACACGAACGGCAGGGCCGTGTAGTAGTGGTACTGGAAGGCGGCGCGGTCGATGCGCGCCCACGACAGCCACTGGACGAAGAACCCGACCGTGATCAGCGCCAGGGCCGCGCTGCGGCGCCGGAATGCCTGCCAGCACACGAACGCCATCGCGGGGACCGCGAGCCACCACGCCACGAGGTTGCCCGCGTCGTAGATCGAGGCCGACGTCCCGCCCGCGAAGCCCTCCTCGTAGAACCAGACCGGCTTCAGGTCCAGCGCCCACGCCCACCACGGCGACGCCGCAGCGTGCGGCGAGTGGAGGTTGTTGTGGTAGTCGTACATGCCCTTCGTGAGGTCCGCGAGCGTCTGGCCGGTGTTGCCCGGCGGCCAGTTGTCAACGATGCGGTGGCCCTCGACGAGGGCCCACGGGATGTACGAGACGACGTACAGCCCGAGCGGGATGACGAGCAGCCCGATGAACAGCCAGATCGCCGGCAGCCCGTACCCGGTCCCCAGGCGCAGCCAGCCCACCGGCGCAGGCGTGGGCGGCTCCAGCACGGCGACGGGGTCGTCCGGCGCCGGCTCGACCGCCATCGGCCCGAACCCGAGGCGGCCGACGAGCAGGAAGCCGAGGTACACGCCCGCCGCGCCGATGAGCGCCAGCATGCCGAGCTCGATCGGCGTCGCCGACAGCGGGCCGAGCTTGATGGCCTTCGCGGCGTCGCCCTTCAGCAGCCCGTACAGGACCGCAAGCACCCCCAGCACCGCCGGCACACCCACGGCGAACCACTGCTCCTCGATGGTCCACGCGACCGGGTGGATGATGTTCGCGAGGACGGCGACGACGACGACCGCGAACATGATCGTGATGAACACGTAGTTGCCGCCCGTCGTGGCATCCGGCCCCACCGAGATCGCGATCCAACCGAGCAAGGTCGTTGCGACGAGCAGCCCGCCGATGAGGATCAGGCGGCCGAGGGCGCTCCTCGTGAGGCTCAGGATGCCGAGCCCGCCGATCGCGAAGGCAGCGACCCACTTCGACGCAAGCGCGAAGCCCAGGAATCCGCCCATCACGGGCACGCCGATCGCGTAGGCGATCCAGTGCCGGCGCGTGTTCCCGGGGTGGAGCCAGAGCGCGGCGAAGATCGTGTAGGCCGCCACGATGCCCAGCCCGACATACGAGTCGTTCATCCCGATGCGGCTCTGGGCGAACAGCATCCCGTCGACGGCGACGATCGCCGCGAGGATCACCGCCACGGACCGGCGACGGAACAGCAGGCGCGCAAGCACGTACAGGAACAGCGCCATGAGCACGCCCGCGATGACGCCCGGGACGCGCCAGGCGTACGCGTGCCGGCCGACCTGCACCGCGGCGACGTGCCCACCGGGATCGAAGGCGAGGAGCTGCTGGCGATCCGTCGACGGGTAGTCCTGGTTCTGATCCATCACCATCGACGCCGGCACGTATGGCAGCTGCGCGTCGGCATACACGGAGTTCGCGTGCGGCTCGATCACGTAGATCGTGTCCGCGCCGTTGTCCGGGCCGCCCTGGACGGAGCCCTCGATGTGGACCATCCGGCTCGCGAGGTCGAAGTACGCCCGGCCGGCACGCTCGCCGGGGAGGATGAAGGTCTGGTCGATGCGGGGGGCTTCGCTGCGCTTTGCGATGACGGTCACGACCTTCGGCCCATCAGGCGTCTGGACCGTGGCGTAGATCGGATCGTTCTCGATGTCGTTGATGCCGACGACGCCGCCGACCGGCCCACCGACGTCGAGCGTCGAGGACACGGTGCCGGCGTCCTTCTCGATGAACGCGACGCCATCCGCGGTCCCCACGGCGATCCGGTCGTCGCTGACGCCCTGGGTGAGCTGGGTCACGCCCCGCAGCGTCGGCCGCGAGATCTCCGTCGCCGCGCCGGCGTCGATGACGACGAGCTGGCTCGCGTCGGGCTCCGGCGTGGAGCCGTCCGAGGTGGGTGCGCCCGGCTCGAGCACGGCCACCAGCCGATCGCCATCCCGGTTCACGTACAGCTTCTGGATCGGCCCGCCCACGTCGATGAACGCGCGCGAATCGACCTCGGTCGGCGGGCCGCGGCGGGCGCCGTCGAGCGCCGCGACGTCGATGGCCCGGATCTCGCCGGAGCGCAGGCCCACGTACAGCACCTGACCCGCCTTGTCGTAGGCGAGCGCGACCGCGTCCGGCAGGGCCAGCTGGGCCGCCAGGTCGCGGCTCGCCAGGTCGTAGGCGCGAACCTCGCTCCCCGTGGCGACCCACAGGCGATCGCCGTCGACCGTCCCGTTCACGGCATTGCCCGAGTCGTCCCGGCGCGGCTCGATCGCGGCGTCGAGCACGGCAACGCCGAGCTGGCTCTCCCCGGTGACACGGTCCTCCCCGAGCGCCATGAGCCCGACCGCCATGGCGTACTTGGCCATGTGGGGATGCGTCCACTCGTAGATGTAGTGGCTGAGGCCGTACTTCCAGTCCTGGAGGAACTCGGTCGCGGTTCGCGGGTGGTAGACCTCGTCGAAGTGCATCTGGTACGGCTCGTCGAGCCGCCACATGCGCACCGTGAACAGGCTCACGGCGAGGACGCAGAGCATCCAGGCGTCCAGCTTGTCGAGGCGGCCGCCCTTCTCGCGATCGAGCTCCCGGCTTCGATCCGCCCGGGTCGGCTCGTCCTGCAGGCGCGCCTTCAGCCAGCCCCACGGCCCGAGCGTGCCCGCGTCGCGCTCCGAATCCCACTCGGGCACCGAGTACGACACCGCGGACACCGCCCCGGCGGCGGGACGCGCGAGCGCATCCGCCCAGCCCGGCAGCGGGCGGCTCGAGCCGGGTGCGGCGCGCCGCTCCGGCGTCGCGTCAGCGTCGGGGTCGTGGTCTGGGTAGCCGTCCGGGTCCTCGTCGCCGCTGGGCCAGCCGGCGAGGCTCGCTTGCTCGTCCGACGGCCGGCCGGCGGTGGCCACGTTCTCCGCGAGCCCTTCCGTGGCCTCCGCTCGCAGCTGGAAGAACGCCCAGAGCAGGACCACGGCCTGGATGACGGCTGCGATGGCGACGCCCCAGGGCGACGCGAACAGGTCCCCGGTGCCGAGCCAGTCGGCGATGTTCGGGTTGCAGGTCTGCGGATCGGCGCCCGGCGACAGGCAGCCCTGGTAGTACGTCGTGAGGACGACGTACATGTTCGCGAACATGGCGGCGGCGGAGACGAGGTACGCGATCCGCCAGCGCAGCGAGACCGCCGCCAGCACCGCCGCGATCCCGAAGAACGGGAAGAGGTACCGCTCGTGGACGCGCGTCGGCAGGACGAAGAAGGCCATCGCCAGCACCGCGAGCCCGACGAGCATCGTGATCCGGTCCGGGCGGCGTGCCACGAGCCACATCACGATCGCGGCGGCGACCAGGAAGAGCACGGCGCCCACGATCGATGCCGGGAACGCCCCGACCATCATTCCGGGCGTGCACGATTGCGTGCTCGCCGGCCAGCTTGCGAGAACCCAGTCGCCGATCCGGAGATCCCCGGCGGGCATCGGGTTGATCGTGGAATCGCAGATCCACGTCTTGGTCAGGGCCAGGCTCTCGTCGCCGCCGCCGCCCGCACGCGTCAGCAGGGCCCACGGATTGAACGCATTCACGGTGAGGTACGGGTAGCCGGCCGCGGTCTTGAAGATCTGGGCGATCAGGCCGGGCAGGCTCAGGCCGAACGGCAGCGAGACGACGATCGTCGTCAGGAAACCGGCGGCGGCCGTCGAGAGGATGCGGATCGGGCCGCGGACGTTGCGCTCCCACGGCGTCGTGGTCGCGCCCGGCTCCGGTTCCGCTTCCGAGCCGTAGCCGCCGGACGGCCACAGGGCGCGCCGGATGACCACGATGGCCACGATCGGGATCAGGATGCCGAGCTGCGGCTTGATGAGAGCGGCAACGGTCGCAAGGATCGCCGCGCGCTCGGGTCGGTCGCGCCACAGCTCCCGCAGGGCGAGCAGCAGGAAGACCACCCCGACGGAGTCGACCTGGCCCCAGACGACGCTGTCGAACCAGGTGATCGGGTTGAAGATGACGAGGGCGGCACCGATGCGGGCGGCTCGCTCGCTGCCGCCGAGCTCGCGGACCATCGACCAGACGAGATAGCCGATCGCGAGGTCGGCGAGGATCGGTGGGATCTTGATCAGGTCCCCAACGCCGCCGAGCAGGTTCCCGACACCACCGACGATCCACAGGACGTAGAGGTAGCCGGGGGTGTAGTCGTGGAAGAAGTCCTGGTCGTAGAAGCCGAACAGCCCGTGGTCGGCGAGGTTGTCCGCCCAGAACTGGAAGGCGCCGAGGTCGTTCCTGAAGCCTGAGCCGGGGATCAGGTATGCGATGATGAGCCGGAGGATGAGGCCCACGACCAGCAGGACGAGGATGCCGCTCGCGGCGCCCGCGAACCCGGTCCGTGCCGGCGCCGCCCTCTCCGGGTCGGGCTCACCGATTGCGGGACCAGTCAAGTCGGGATCGATCTCCAACGAGCGATGAGGTGGTCGGGAGCGTAGCAGAGGGCGCCGAGGCTTCCCGCCCCCTCGATGTCCTCGCCGCATGGTTCGAACGGCTGCCCGCGATTGCCGTGGGGGCCGGTCTCGTCGCGCTCGCGTTGGCCGCGTACTGGCTGCCGGGCGGCGACCGCTATTACAACCACTTCGTGTGGCAGGCGCTGGCGTTCCTGCACGGCACCGCGGTCATCGACTGGCCGGTCAACGCGGGCGGGTTCCCGAACGGCAACGACTGGATGCAGGATGTCTACCCCCTTCGCGAGCTGACGGGCGACCCATCGACGGCGGGCGCGCTGCTTCCGTTCCCTCCGCTGCCCGCCGTCGTGCTCATGCCGTTCGTCGCGATCTGGGGGCTCATGACGGACATCCGGGCGGTCTCCGTGCTCGTCGGGGCAATCGATGTCGGGGTCGCGTGGTGGGCGCTCGGGCGCCTGCCGGTCTCGCGCCCGATCCGCTTCGCGACGACGGTGTTCTTCGCCTTCGGCACGGTGTTCTGGTACGCGGCACAGCTCGGCACGACCTGGTTCTTCGCCCACGTGGTCGCCATCGGGTTCGTGCTCGGCGCGGTCGGCGTGGCGCTGGGCTCGGATCCGGGGGCCGACGACGAGGTCGAGGCGGAGGATGCACCGACACCTGCGACCCTGATCCGGGAGCTCGGTGCGACCCTGCGTCGTGGGATGGGCCTCGTGGACCGTCGGCAGTTCCTCGCGGGCGTGCTCTTCGGGCTCGCGTGCATGGCCCGGCTCACCGTCGTGTTCGGGGCGCCGTTCCTGATGCTCGTCGGCGGGACGTCATGGGCTCGCAGATCCATCTCCGCGGGCATCGGCGCCGCGATCCCGCTCGCGCTGCTGCTCGGGTACAACGTCGCCACCACCGGGCACCTGTTCCACCCGGGCTACGAATACCAGTACCGGCTCGAGGCGAACGGCTACCAGGCGCTCGGCTACAACCCGGCCTGGGACATCGAGGACGCCCGCTACCTGCCGCAGAACATCGGCATCTTCCTGTTCGCGGCGCCGGCCATCGCGCCCGAGAACTCGGGCGAGTTCAACACCTTCGGCGACGTGCAGCTCTGCCAGGGCGCGACCACGACGCGCGGGCTGTTCGACAATTCCTGCCCACTGCTCGTCCCGAAGCAGATCGGGATGAGCATCATCCTGACGAGCCCCGCGTTCCTGCTCGCGGGCTGGGCGTTCCGACGGCGCTCGCGCCTCGTCGCCGGCTCGTTCCTCGCCGTCGCGCTGATCGCGTTCGTGAACCTCATGCACTTCAGCCAGGGCTGGGTGCAGTTCGGTTACCGATTCAGCAACGACTTCATCGTGTTCGCGCTGCCGCTCGTCGCGCTCGGCATGCAGCGGCGCGGGCGGGTGGGCTGGCTGGGCGTCGCGCTGGTCGCCGCGTCCGTGGTGATCAACCTGTGGGGTGTGATCTGGGGCAACATCCTCGGATGGTGACCGCACCCGATTCGACCGCCGGTGCCGGTTCCGGCCTGCGTTCCGGCCTGACGGGGCCGCGTGCCGTCGCACTGGCCGCGCCACTGGTGGTCGCGGCGCTCGTGATGGTGAACGCGTGGAGCGGCCTCATGCCCGGTGTCGGCTTCTGGGACACGGGCGAGTTCCAGACGGTGCTGCCGATCATGGGCACGGCGCATCCCACCGGCTATCCGACATACGTGCTGCTCGGCTTCCTCGGCAACATCCTGCTCACCCCGATCGGCGAGCCGGCGTTCCGCGTCACGGTCCTGTCGCTGCTCGCCGTCGCTACCGCGGCCGGCGCAACCGTCGTGCTCATCCGACGCCTGACCGGCTCGACGATCATCGGCATGGCGACCGGTGTCGGGCTGGCGACGACGCCCGTGGTCTGGCTCAACGCGACGCGTGCGGACCCCCACCCCATCCACCTGATGTTCGTGGCGCTCCTGCTCCTCGCCCTGGTGCGCTGGGAACACGGGCGGAAGGCCGTCGCGCGGGGCGAGCTGGACCAGGCCCACGCCGATCGACGGCTCGTGCTGGCGGCGGTGATCTTCGGGCTGGCCGAGGGCAACCACTCCCTGACACTGCTCCTGGCGCCACCGATCGCGCTGTACGTCCTGAGCGTCGAGCCAGGCGTCCTGAAGCGCCCGCTGTTCGTCGCGACGTGCCTCGCCGCCGCCATCCTCACGATGCTCGTGGTGTTCCTCGAGCTGCCGATCCGAGGCGGGCTCATCCCGGCGCCGCTCGTCTACGGGCGGCCCGCGACGTGGGATGGCTTCTGGTACATCGTGTTCGCCCAGCAGTTCCAGGGCTCGGTCGGCGACATGTTCGCCAACCTGCCGCAGAAGCTCGACAAGATCGTGGCGCTGACGAGCGGGCAGCTCGGCCCGCTGGCGCTCTCGGTGCCGATCGCCTTCATCGTCTCGGCCTGGAGGGCGCCTCGGTACACGTTGCTGACGGGAGCGGCACTCGTGATCACGGTGCTCTTCAACCTGTCGTACGCGAACGCGGACATCGAGCGCTACTACCTCGGCCCGGCGCTGTGGATCTGGACCTGGATCGGCATCCTCGCCTCGGTGGTTGCGCGACTCGTCGCGGCCGCGGCGATGCGCCTGGGCGGTTGGTCGCGGAGCATCTCGCTCGACTCGGCGGCCGCGCGACCCGCCGTTCTCGTCGGAGCCGCTATCGTCGCGGTCGTGCTGCTGATGCCGACCCTCGAGGATCTCCAGGCCCGCCGAGCGAAGGCGGACCGTTCGACGGACACCGGTGCCCGCCAATGGCTCGCCGAGGTCCTGCCGACCTCCGTCGTGGCGCAGGACGCAATGCTCGTGAGCTGGTGGAGCACGTCGACTGCGCTCTGGTACGCCCAGAAGGTCGAAGGCCAGCGGCCGGACATCACGATCATCGACGACCGGACGATGCTCGACGAGAATCTCGGTCGCGCGCCGGACGTGATCAGCACGAACCTTGGCAAGCGCCCCGTCTACGTCATCCGACTCGAGGGCCGCGACACCGATGAGCTCACGAGCCAGTTCAACATGACCCTCGTGGCGAGCAGCGGCAGCCTCGGCGTGTGGCGCGTCGACGGGCGCCTGGCAGCGCAATGACCACAGCCACCCTGCCGGCCCGGGCGGCCGTCACCGGAGCCCGGCTCCCGCAGCTCTCGTACTTCTTCCCGGCGCACAACGAGGAGGCGAACCTGCGCGGCCTCGTCGAGGAGGCGCTGGCGACGCTGCCGGCGCTCGCCGACACCTTCGAGATCCTGATCGTGAACGACGGCTCGAAGGACGCCACGAAATCGATCGCGGACGAGCTGGCCGCGGCGCACCCCGAGGTCCGGGCGATCCATCACGTCGTGAACCAGGGCTACGGCGCCGCGCTTCGCACCGGCTTCGCCAGCGCCCGCTACGACCACCTCGCGTTCACCGACGGCGACCGCCAGTTCAAGGTTGCCGACCTCGGCCGGCTGATCGACCGGATCGTGGCCGGCAAGGCCGATGCGGTCGTCGGGTATCGGATCAAGCGCGCGGACCCGCTCATCCGGACCCTGTACGCGAAGGCGTACCGGCTCGCGAACCGGATCTTCTTCGGGCTCAAGGTCCGCGATGTCGATTGCGCGTGCAAGCTCTTCACGCGCCATTCGCTGGAGGGCGTGAACGTCGAGTCAGGCGGCGCGTTCTTCTCGGCCGAGCTGCTGATCAAGCTCAGCGCGCGCGGTCGCCGCATCGACGAGGTCGGCGTGCCGCATTACCCGCGCACCGCCGGCAGCCCGACCGGCGCCAAGCCCCAGGTGGTCTTCCGAGCCGTGCGCGACTTCTGGGCGCTGCGGCTTCGACTGTGGGCGCGACCCTCGAAGGCATTGGAGCGCGGCCGCCCCATCCTGGGGAGCTAGAAACCCGGCTGACCGAGAGGGCGGCGCAGACGAAGGCGCCGCGAGCACGAAGGGCGAGCGAACTGCCGGTGCGTGAGCCCGCCGCGCGCAGCGGCAACGCACGGCTGCGTCGTCCCCGAAGGTCAGCCCCGGCGGCCGCCGGCGTCGCCGCCAGCGTTCGGGTCGACGTCCAGCGAGTTCACGAAGTCGCGGAACATGTCGAGCCGCGGGTCGGCCGGCGCATTGCCCACCGATTCGAGCGGGCTGCGGCGTCGCCGCGGACGCTCTCCCTCGTCGGTGGAGGCATCGCCCACGGGCTCGTCGTCGCCCGCCCCCGTGTCGCCCTCGGCCGCGCCCTCCTCGTCGGGATCCGCGTTGAGGGCGGCCTGCAGGAGCACCGAATCGTCGCAGTAGATCGGGCTCTCGGTGCGAACCGCGATCGCCAGCGCATCGGACGGTCGGGCGTCGACCTCCTCCTCGACCCCGTCGCGCTCGAGCACGAGCTGGGCGTGGTAGGTCTCGTCCGAGAGGTCCGACACCACGACGCGCGCGACGCGGACGCCGAGCTGCTCCAGCGCCGAGACGAACAGGTCGTGGGTCAGGGGCCGCTCCGCCTGGAGGCCCTGGAGCCGCATGGCGATCGCGCTCGCCTCCCACGCCCCGATCCAGATGGGCAGGTAGCGATCGCCGACGTTGTCCTTGAGGATCACGACGTGGCGGTTCGAGAGCATGTGGACGCGAACACTCTCGACGACCATCTCGACGAGCCGGGCCATGCGGGGATTATCCCATCGGCCTACGTGCCGGGCGTTGCCGTCGGCGTACCGGTTGACGGCGCCGGCGAGCCAAGCGCGCCGACGGGTTGCAGGAGCGCCCGCTGGAGGCCGTTCTTGTCGATCCACACGATCGCGTCCGGCTCCTGGTCCAGCCCCGGCTCGACGTAGAAGCCGCGGAGGTCTGCCCAGCCGGTGTCGCCGCCCGCGAGCCGGTACTGGCCCACGAAGGAGCCGTTGACCTTCGACAGCCCGACGAGGCGGTCACTGCCCGGGTCGAACCCGTAGAGCGTGCCGGTCCGCTTCTCCGACCCGGAGCCGATCACCTTGTACTGGGGTGCCGAGCGCAGGATGGAGTCGCTCAGAGTGCCCGCGGACCAGCCGCCCGTCGCACCGCCGGTGTACCGCGAGATCTGGCCGTCATCGGCGATCCAGACGTCGCCGTCGATGTACATCGAGGTGACGCCCGTCAGGTCGCGCGAGGACGACAGCCACGAGTTCGGGTTGCCGGGGAAGCCGGAGCCGTCTGCGGCGGGCGAGTAGCGGAGCACTTGCTGGGCCGACGGGTCGACCACGTACATGTTGTACAGGTTCGATTCCGGGTCGCGCAGAAACGTGCCGATCGCCAGGATGTCGTCGCCCCACTCCGCGGAGCCGGTCACGCGCACGCGTGAGATCGAGCCCTTGCCGGACGAGTTGGCGGGACGCCAGCGCCACACGATGTTCTTCGAGTCCACCATGAGCAGGTCCCGCCCGCCGACGCCGAGCAGCTTCGGGGCGCCCTGGGTGGCGCCCGCCGCCTTGTTGCCTTCGCGGAAGATGACCGTCGCCTTGCCGTTCTTGAGGTCGATCCGGTAGACGGCCTTCGTGGCGGCGTCGAGCACGAACGGCGATGGATCGCCGACCGGCCCCTTGACGATCGCCCGGAGGTCCACCGCCGGCTTGTCCGGGAACGTGAAGATCGGGGTCGAGGCGATGTCGACCATGCCGTACAGCCGGTCGAGCGCGCTGACGACCTGGGTGCGGATCGGGTCGACGGTCGAGGCGGGGACACCGGCCTGTCGGGCCGCGTCGAGCTTCTGGTAGGCCTCGGTCAGCAGCGTCTCGGCCTTCTTGGGGTCGTTCGCGACGAGGTCGATGCCGGGGCCGATCACGCGGTTGAGGTCGTCGCGCGCCTTGTCGATGGCGCCGGCCGCGTTGTCCAGCGTCTGCAGCGCCGGCGCGAGCGGCTTGTTGCCGCCGAGCACGAAGACGGCGATGCCGAGTCCGCCGACGACCACCACCAGCGAGAGCAGCGCCATGGCAGCGCGGCGCTGCATCTCGCGTCGCGCGCTGAGGGGCGTGACGCGCCGGTCCGCCGCGCCCCGGGCCGGCAGGGCGTCGAGCCCGCGGGAGAAGAGCCGGAACATCGCGCCGCCGAGGGCGCCGCGAGCCGTGCGGGCGCGCGTCTGCGCCGCGGCAATGCCGCTGGCGACCGAATCCGCGAGCGGGATCGGCGATCGATCCGGCGCGCCGGCAAGGGGCTCCGCGGGCCGCACGGGAACGGGCACCACGCCGGCCCGGGCGACCGCGATCTCAGCCGCCTCGATGACCAGCGCGCCATCGGTCCCGGTGCCGCCGCCCTCGCGGAACTGGCGCGTCAGCTGCTCGACGGCGGACTGCGGGTGGAGCGTGACGAGCGCGTCCTTGACCGCGTCCGGCCCGAGCGCAGCGACCACCTGCGGCGACACGAGGAGCAACTGGTCGCCGACGTCGATCTCGCCGCGCCACACGTCGGGTTCGACCTCCGTGGAGGGAAGCCCGCGGTCCCGATGCGGATCGGGCAGCGTGGAAAGCCGGGCGCCTCGATTGAGGTATGCCTCCGCCGGGCCGACCGTGCAGACGTACAGCTCCGTGTCGCGCACCACCGCCAGCGCCACGCCGATCGGACCGGGCGTGGAGCCGAGGGCGCTCTTCTCGCGTGCATGCGTGAGGCGCTTGTTCGCGGCCTGGATCGCCTTCACGAGGCAGACGCGGATCCCGGCCGACTCGTCGTAGTAGTACTCGCTGCGGATCGCGTCGGCGACGAGGCGTGTGGCTTCGCGGGCCTTCGCGCCGCCGGCGCGGGAGGTCACCAGCAGGTACAGGTGGCCTTTCGTGCGCGTCTGCGCCCCGACCCGCGGCTCCACGTGGAGCGCGGTGTCCGGTGAATCGGCGGCGCGCTCGGCATCCGGCACGACACCGAGCTTCATCTGGATTCGGTGGGCCACGATGGTCCTCTGCCAGGGGCTGCGTCGGGGCGGGGATTATCGCACCTCGGGAGCGTCACGCCGACGATCGAGGTGCTCCGGTCGTGACGCTCCGGCGCGCCGTTCAGCGCCGGCGGATCGCCACCCGCACCTGACGCACGGCAACGCCTGCCGGTGCCCTCGTGAACGCCTCGGCGAGCTCCGTGCCGTGGAGCAGCACCTCCTGGCCCACGATCGGCGCGTCCGCTTCCACCACGAGGGTGTCGCCGTCCACGCGGAGCGCCCGGCAGGCGCCGTGCGCAGCGGGCGCCAGCTCGGCCACGATCGCATCGAACGTCGCCACGAAGCGTGCCTTCCGCAGCTCCTCGTGCAGCCCGAGGCCCGCCGCGGCGGCCGGCATGAGGTCCCCGATCCGCTGCATCGGCCGGCGCCGGCGCGGCGCTTCGTCGCTCATCGCTGGATCCGCGCGCCCGCGTCGTCCGACCGAACGGACCACGGCGTCGCGATCGCCCGCAGCGCGGCATCGAGGTCATCGAGCGTCGTCGTGGTCACGAAGGCCTGCGGCAGCTCGGCGATGCGCCGGACGAGATGGCCGCGCCTCGCCGGGTCCAGCTCGGAGAACACGTCATCGAGCAGGAGCAGCGGCGGCCGGCCGTCGTGCGTCGTGACGAGGTCCAGCTCGGCCAGCTTGAGCGCGAGGATCGCCGTGCGCTGCTGGCCCCGTGACGCGAACGACGCGAGGTCGCGGCCGCCCATCACGAACGCAAGGTCGTCCCGGTGCGGCCCGATCAGCGTCGTTCCGTTCCACGCCTCCTTCTCCGCGGTTTCGACCAGGCGCCGTGCGAGGGCGTCGCGCGCCGATTCACCGGGCGCGGCGGGGGCGTTCGTCACGTAGTCGATCGCCAGGGCGCCCGTCGCAGCTTCCTCAGGGGCGATCTCGGCGTGGGCGTCCGCAAGCGGACCGGCGAGCCGCTCGAGGAGCGCGTGGCGCGCCGCGACGACAGCCCCGCCGGCGTCCAGGAACGGCTTGTCCCAGTACCGCAGCTCGTCGCGTGTCGCCGTCTCCTCGCGGATCGCGCGGAGCAGCCCGTTGCGCTGCTGGAGTGCCCGCCCATACGTCGCGAGCTCCGCCGCGTACCCGGGAATGAGCGTCGTCGCGAGCTGGTCCAGCGTCCCGCGCCGGAGCGACGGCGATCCGACGACGAGCAGCATGTCCTCGGGCGCGAACAGGACGACCCGCATGCGTTCGGCGAGGGCCGGCGCGCGCCGCGGCACGCCGTTCACCCGGAGCCGCTTCCGTGCGCCGCTCCCCGCTGCGTGCGATCCCGGCCTGACGAGCGCGACATCGATGTCCGCGCCACCGAACCGCCCTTCGATCCGCGCGACGTCGGCACCCCAGCGGATCAGCTCGGCGTCCGTCGTGGTCCGGTGGGAGCTGCCGCGCGCGAGCACGACCATCGCCTCGAGGAGGCTCGTCTTGCCCGCGGCATTCGGGCCGTACACGAGCTGCGGCCCGGCCTCGAACGTGATGTCGAGCGACGGATAGGCACGCAGGTCGGCGAGCCGGAGCGTGTCGAGGATGGTTCGCGTGCTCGTCAGCGCCGTCATGGGCGCACCGCGCTAGGAGGTCGTTCGGACCGGCATGACCACGTGGACATACCCATCGTCGCCGATCGGCTTGAAGACACCCGGGGCCAGCGGTCCCTGGAGCTCCAGCGCGAACTGGTCCGCGTCAACCCGCTCGAGGACGTCCGCGAGGTACTTGGCGTTGAACGCGATCGACGTCCCGTCGCCCTCGACTGCCGCGTCGACCTGGCCCACGTGGTCGCCGATCTCCGCGTTCGCGCTCACGGTGATGCCGGACTCGCCGTTGGACGAGATCTGGAGCTTCACGATGTTCGCCGACTCGTGGGCGATGAGGGCCGCCGGCCGAACTGCCCGGAGGAGCTCCTCGCGGTCGAGGATCGCGCGCGTCGTGTGCGCCTTCGGCAGGACGGTCTGGTAGTTCGGGAACTGGCCGTCGATGAGCCGGCTGACGAGGTCGATGCCCTCGAGGTGGAACAGGATCTGGTTCCGGCTCTGGGCGAGCACGACCTCGACCGGGTCTTCGGTGTCACCCAGGATCCGCATCAGCTCGGTGAGCGCCCGGGCGGGCACGACGACACTCGTCTCCCCGACGGGGTCGAGCACCGGGATCGTCTTGACCGCGATCCGGTAGTTGTCCGCCGCCGCGAGGGTCAGGCTCTCCCCCTCGAACCGGCACAGGACGCCGGTCAGGATCGGGCGGGCCTCGTCCGTCGCGGCCGCGAACGCGGTCTCCTCGAGTGCGCGCTTCAGTACGTTCTGGGCGATCCGCGTGGTGGGTCGCTCGCCGGTCGGCTGGATCGAGGGGAACTCGTCCGCATCGATGCCCTTGACGTTCGACTTGAACGGGCCGGCGCTGACGTGGAGCGTCTCGTTGGCGCCCGTCTCGAGGTCGATCCGCTGGCCGCCGGGCAGGGAGCTCACGAGGTCTGCGAGCAGGCGTGCCGGCACGGTCGTCGACCCGTCCGTTTCGACCTTGCCCGGCACCCAGTACACGAGCCCGATCTCCAGGTTCGTGGTCGTCAGGCGCAGGCCGCCGTCCTCGGTCTTGAGGAGGACGTTGGCAAGGACGGGCAGCGTGCTTCTGTTGGAGACCGCCCGGCTCACGACCCCGAGGCCGCGTGCCAGGTTCTCCTGCATGACCGAGAGCTTCACGTCAGGTCCACTCCATGGGCGGGGGCGTGTCCAGGGGTTCGCACGAGGCAGACTCGCAGGGGTCCCGGCTCCCGCGAAGTTCACGTCATTCGGTGTGCGTATCTTCCTTCATTCTTTGATGTACGTCATCACCGTCATAACGGTGTGGACGGCGTGGACGACCGTGCTCGGCCCCGATCAACGCGGTGGTGGACGACCGAGCCGCCCGACCGGGATTCGACCGCCCGATGGTGGGCGCCACCCGGGACAACCGGGGGACAACCACGAACCCCTCGGCCCACGAGACCCGACCCATGCCCGGATGTTCCACTCCGGCTGTGCCAGCTATCCGTCACACCGTCCACAGCCCTGGGACCGTTCCACGTTCGAATCGCAGGCGTCATCCCCGGGTTGTCCACCGAGATGCGGTTGGCGCGCCCGACACCGTGCCACCTTGCGCGCGCATTGCACGCACCCCGGGCGACCTTGCAAGTCCACGTGCGATCCACAGCGGAGCCGCGGAACCGTGGAGAACGCCGACCCGCCGCGTGTCGCGGCCGGTCAGTCAGTCGGCGTAGATCAGCTCGCGAACGGCAGCGATCTCGCGGCGCAGCTCGTCGTTGCCGGCCGACTCGCGGGTGATCTTGTCGCAGGCGTGCAGGACCGTGGAGTGGTCCCGGTTGCCGAGCTCGGCGCCGATGCGCAGGAGCGAAACGTCGGTCTCCTCGCGCATGAGGAACATCGCGATCTGGCGCGGCACGACGATCGCCTTGTCGCGCTTCTGACCCTTGAGCGCGTCGAGCCCGACGCCGTAGTACTCGGACACGGCCTTGGCGATGCGCTCGGGCGTGATCTGGCGCTTCTTGGGGTTGTACAGGACGTTCGAGAGGACGGCCTGGGCCAGCTCGATCGAGATCGGCATCGCGCCCATCGACGCGTAGGCGACGATGCGGTTCAGGGCGCCCTCGAGCTCCCGGATGTTCGACACGACCTTGCGGGCGATGAACTCGATGACATCGGACGAGATCGGGACGGCGCCCTCCTCGGCCTTCGCCCGCAGGATCGCGATGCGGGTCTCGAGGTCCGGCGCCGTGAGGTCCGCGATCAGGCCCCATTCGAAGCGCGATCGGAGCCGCTCCTCGAGGGTCAGGATCGCCTTCGGCGGCCGGTCGGAGCTCAGCACGATCTGCTTGCCGTCCTCGTGGATGGCGTTGAACGTGTGGAAGAACTCTTCTTGGGTCCGCTCCTTGTCGGCGATGAACTGGATGTCATCGATGAGGAGGAGGTCGATCCGGCGGTAGCGAGCGCGGAACTCGTCGATCTTGCCCTGCTGGATCGAGGTGATGAACTCGTTCGTGAACTTCTCCGAGGTGGCGTACACGACGCGCTTCCTCGGGAACTTCGCCATCACCTGGTTGCCGATCGCGTGCATCAGGTGGGTCTTGCCGAGGCCGACGCCGCCGTACAGGAACAGCGGGTTGTAGGCGTGGCCGGGGCGCTCCGCGACGGAGAGTGACGCCGCGTGCGCGAGGCGGTTCGCCGAGCCGACGATGAAGTTGGAGAAGGTGTAGCGCGCGTTGATGTTGGTCGCGCCGCCCTCGCCGCCGACGCGCGTGGGCTCGACCCGGACCTGGGGCGACGGCGCCGGAGCGCTCGACGGTCGCATGGGCGCCGGGGCAGCCTCGCCGACACGGCTCATGACGCCCGGACCGACCGCGACACGTGCCGCCTCATGACCACCACCGGTGGCGGCGTCGCGGGTGCTCGAGGTGTCATCGGCCGCCCCATCGACGCCGTCCGTCGCGGGCTCGGTGGCACCGACGACGAAGTCCACCTGGACGCCATAGCCGACGATCCGGCCGAGCGTCTGGGAGATCAGCGATCGATAGCGGCTCTCCAGCCAGTCCTTGGCGAAGCCGTTCGGGACCGAGATCCGGAACCGCGTGTCGTCGACCTCGACGAGGGCGGTGTCGCGCAGCCACGTCTCGAAGTTCGCCGGCGAGAGCGTCACCTGGAGCTCGCCGAGGGCCGCGCGCCAGACCTGCTTGGCATCCATGGGTCGATGGAAACTCTCGTTCGGGGGGACGATGTGGGCAGGGAACAGCGGGGCCGCGAGGGTGTGCCGGAGAGAGGCGAAAGAGGCTGGTTCGTGCGCCTTGCCGAGGCTCGGACGGGGCGAGTGGGGCCGGTCACCGAGCCTTCGGGTGGCGAAACATAGCACCGCCGGCCGCGACCCCGCAAGGCGATTCCGCGATACTCCCCAGGGGTATCCGACCGCGCCACCACCGGACCTGCGCGATGCCGGGCCGAGCGCGCCGCCAGGCCGAGACGCGCCTCTGCGAGCCTGTCACGTTTGACGCTGTCGCGGCCCTCGACCTATCATCCGCCGGACGACGAGCGCGCCACGCCCCTGTGTGGGCGTCCGGCGCGTTTGCGTGCCTTCAGGGGTCGATGACGGACCAGCCCCGAGGCCGGATGGAGAGGATCCCGAGCAGGCACGATGAAGCAGACCTACCAGCCCAAGAAGCGCCACCGCGCCAAGGAACACGGCTTCCGCGCCCGTATGAAGACGACGGGCGGACGCCGCGTCCTGGCAGCACGCCGGGCTCGCGGTCGCAAGCGCCTGTCGGCCTGACGGTCGAGCGCGGCCCGCGGCCGCGACTCGTGATGCTTTCCCGCCCGCAGGACTTCGCGGCGCTCCAGGAGCGCGGGACGATTCGTTCGCACCCGCTGCTGGCCGCCAGGGTCCTCCGGACCGATCTCGAGACGACACGTTTCGGCTTCGCGACAGGACGAGCACTCGGCTCGGCGGTCGTGCGGAACCGCGTTCGGCGGCGACTCCGGGAGGCCATCCGGTCGATGCAACCGTCGTTACGACCGGGCTGGGACGTACTGGTGATCGCCCGACCGGCGATCGTCGGCGCCGACCTCGGGGCGATCGGCACGGCCCTCGGCCGGCTCCTCGCCAGGGGTGGCGTCATGACGCAGCGGCGGGCAGACGGAAACGTAGGAGAAGGGTGACGCAGGTCGGGATCCTGGGGCGGGCGGGCATCGTGATGATCCACGCGTACCGATTCGCGTTCCAGTGGATGCCGTCCAGCTGCCGGTACGAGCCGACGTGCTCCCGGTACACCGAGCAGGCGATCAGCAAGTACGGCCTGTTCCGCGGCTCGTTCATGGGCGCGAAGCGCATCGCCCGCTGCCATCCCGGCCACCCGGGCGGCTACGACCCGGTCCGATGACGAACAAGACCCTGCGCATCGTCCTCGCGGTCGCCGCGATTCTCGCGATCGTCCTGCTGGTCGCGGCCTGCACGCCGATCGAGCCGTCGGCGGCACCCGGCGCCTCGGTCGTCCCCGGTGCCTCGCTTGCGCCCGGCGCATCCGCCGCACCGAGTGCCACGCCGATCGTCACGCCAGCACCGACGCCCCTGATCGTCACCCCGGCCCCGATCAAGGCGGACCCGGTGAGCCTTCTGGCGGCCCTCTTCAATCCGATCTTCCAGGCGTTCCTGCTGCTCATGGTCGGGTTGCACCAGTTCACCGGCTTTGACATGGGCATCGCAATCATCCTCACGACCCTGATCGTCCGGACCGCGATGGTCCCGCTGATGCGCCGGCAGATGGTGTCGATGCGCCGCCTCCAGGCCGTCGGGCCCGAGGTGAAGGCGATCCAGCAGAAGTTCAAGAACGATCGCGCGAAGCAGCAGCAGGCGACGATGGCGCTCTACAAGGAGCGTGGCATCAGCCAGGCGGGCTGCCTCGTGGCCCTGCTCCCGCTGTTCCTCCTGCTGCCGATGTACCAGGTCGTGCGCGAGGGCCTCACCGCCCAGGACCTGACCGAGTCGCTCAAGGTCTTCGGCCTGCAGCTCGTCCCGCTGACCTGCCCACCGCCGCAGCCCATCCTGAGCGACCTCGGCGTGCTCACCGGCTTCAAGCCGTGCATCGACTCCACGATCCCGTGGCTGGGCGGCATCGATGCCGCGGGCCACGGCGGGATCATCCCGTTCGGGTTCACGCTGCCGATCGTCAACATGACCGGCATCTCGATCTTCGCGATCGTGTACCTCGTCCTCCAGCTCGTCGCCTCGCGGATGGCGCTGCCGGCCCACAACCCGGACGTGCAACTGGACCAGAACCAGCGCACCCAGCGCACGATGGCGCTGTACCTGCCGTTCATCACGCTGCTCTACAGCAACCTGATCCCGGTGGGTGTCTTCCTGTACCTCCTCGTGTCGACCCTCTACCAGGTCGTCCAGCAGTTCCTGACCACCGGCTGGGGCGGGCTGTTCCCGCTCTTCGGCCGGACCCCGGCATTCGCCGTGGACCACACCCCGCGCTTCCCGGTCGCCATGCCCACGGCGGCCGCATCCACCTCGCGTCCGGCGGGAGCGCCGGCGCGGCCAACCACCCCTGAGCGGTCGGCCATCGACCGGACAGCGTCGGCGAACGCAACGATTCGCCAGCGCGGTCGACAAGGCCGGCGAGGGAGACGTCGATGAGCACGAGCGCCTATCGCGAGTTCACCGGCAAGTCCGTCGAGGAGGCCCTGCGCACCGCGCGCGAGGAATTCGGCGTCGGGCTCGACGGGCTGGACTTCGAGATCCTGACCCCCGGCAGCCGAGGCGTCCTCGGCATGGGCGCGGAGCCGGCGCGCATCCTGGCCGCACCCCGCTCCGAGCTCGGTGGCGCTGCCCCGAAGCTCGAGGCCGCGGCCTCCCGCCCGCTGCCGCCTCCGCCGCCGCGCGAGGATCGCGAGGGCGACGACCGTGGCTCGCGCCGCTTCGGCGATCGCGACCGCGGCAGCTTCAGTGGTGGTCGTGACCGCGACCGCGGTGGCTTCGGTGGCGATCGCGACCGTGGGCCGCGACGTGACGACCGCGGCCCGCGCCGCGATGGCGGCTCGTTCGGTGGCGATCGGGATCGTGGCCCGCGCCGTGACTTCGCGCCGCGCGGCGACGCCGGCAGCTCACCCACCGAGGCACGCCCGCCGCGCGAGGACCGTCCCCGCGAGGATCGGCCTCGTGATGACCGCCCGCCGCGCGAGGATCGACCGCCCCGTCGTGAGGGCGGCTCCTTCGGTGGCGACCGCGATCGCGGCCCCCGCCGCTATGACGATCGACCGCGCCGCCAGAGCGCCGACCTGACCGAGGGCGAGGCGGCGGAAGTTGCCGCCGCTCGCGGCTCAGTCGCGGCCGAGCGCGCCGAGCTCGAAGCCGCCGAGGCCTCGCCCGAGGCGCTCGCGGCCGGCAAGGTCATCCTCGACCAGCTCCTCGCCCACATCGGGTTCGCGGCTCGCGTCGATGTCCAGACCGGCGAGACGAGCCGGCTCAACGTCATCGGCGACGAGAGCGAGCGCGAGGAGCTCGGCGCCCTGATCGGGCGCAAGGGAGAGCGCCTCTCGGCGCTCCAGCACCTCGTGAACCTGATGCTGTCCCGGCAGATGGGCACGTGGACCCGCGTCCTCGTGGACGTCGAGGACTACCGCGGACGGCGCGAGCGCCAGCTGCGCGAGATCGCCGAGCGCGCCGCGAACCGCGTCGTCGAGACCGGCAAGATGCTCCAGCTGGAGCCGATGCCCGCCCTCGAGCGCCGCTGGATCCACCTCGCGCTCAAGGACAGCCCGGACGTCGCGACGCAGTCGATCGGCGAGGAGCCGAACCGCCGCATCGTGGTCCTGCCCCGAGGTTAGGCCTGGAGCGCGCCGCGCCAACGCCCGGCTGGGCGAGGGATCAGCGCCGCGTCAGAACTCCACGTCCTCGCTTGCGCCGGGCGTCGGCGTGAACAGCGTCATCTGCATGCCGTCGGGCGTGCGGACGCGCGCGTTGCGATCGCCCCACGGCGTGACGGCGGCGGCCGCCTCGAGGGTCGCGCCGGCCTCGACAAGCTCCTCGGCGGCTGCGCCCGCGTCGTCGACGTGGATCGCGAAGCGGATCGTCCCGGAGGTCCTCCGACCAACCTCGATCGCGTCGAGCGTCTCGGCCTGCTGCTGGTCGAAGAGCTCGAGTGTCGCTCGCCCGGCCTCGAGGATCATCCCCCGGCCATTCGAGCGGTTCCACGCGTCGCGGACCTCGAGGCCCAGCGCGTCGCGGTAGAAGGCGACCGCGGCGTCGAAGTCGTCGACGGTGAGGGCGATTCGCAGCTCGTGGACGCCGGGCATGGCTCGACGGTACCAAAGGCCGGCGGATGCCAGAATTCGGCGCATGACGACTGATCGAAACGCCTCCTGGTCCGACTTCGCCGCCGCCGCGCCCGAGATCGCGGCCAAGGGCGCCGCGCACCTCGATCGCGCGGAAGGGGCCGCGCTGCTCGCGACCGTGCGCGGAAGCGAAAGCGCGCCGCGAATCCATCCCGTGACCGTCGGCATCGTCGACGGCGGGCTCTACGTGTTCCTCCTGGACTCCGCGAAGCGGACGGACCTCGTCGAGGACGGCCGGTACGCGCTCCACGCCCATCAGGACATGGCGGCGCCGGATGAGTTCTCCGTGCGTGGTCGCGCGCAGCTCATTCCGCAGGGCGCCCTCCGCGACAAGGTCGGGAGCGGCTGGTTCTTCGAGGTCGACGACACGTACTGGCTGTTCGAGCTCCGATTCCAGTCCGCGATCCTCGGCGAGCGCGGCGCCGACGAGTGGCCGCCGCGCTACACGCGCTGGTCCTCCGCCGGCTGAGCGCGGAACCGCCGATGCGCCGCGCGTCCCCGGCCGCCACGGTTCCTTTCGCGGCGTTCCTCGCCCTGTTGGTCAGCGCCATGGTCGGCGGGTGCGGCCAATCCACCGCGAGCCCGTCCGCGGCGGCCGCACTCGGCATCGACTGGGGGCGCGTCGCCTCCGTCGAACGACCGCAGGTCTACGAGGAGACCGTCGCGCCGAGCTACGTCGGCACCCACCCGATCCTGCGGATCGCCGGCCAGGCGATGATGACGGACCTGATCGCACGCTCGGGCGGCGGGTTCGCGGCCATCGGGTACGTTCCGCCGGACTGGCATCCGACAGCCTGGACCTCCGATGACGGCTCGACCTGGACCCTCCGCGCGATGGAGGACACGCCGTTCACGTTCCCGGTCTCGCTCGCGCGAGGATCGAATGGGACGCTGGTGGCCGTCGGCCGGTCCGGATCGGATCCCGTTGCCTGGACGTCACCTGACGGCGCGGTGTGGACGCCCCGCGAGGTTCCCGTGCTGGGAACGGACAGGACCGCCGAGCGGATGACGTCGGTCGTCGCGACGGCGACGGGTCTTGTCGCCGGGGGCTCGGTGGGCCCGGAGCTGCTGGACCGGCATGCGCGGTTCTGGACCTCGCCCGACGGCTCTACCTGGACGCCGGTGCCGGACGACGACGCGGCCTTCGCCAACGCGGAGGTGCGCTCGATCGCGACCCTCGCGAACGGCGGCCTCGTCGCCGTGGGTGTTGCGGGCTCCTTCCAGCAACCGACCGGGTCGGTCGCGTGGACGTCGCCGGACGGCGTGCGATGGACTCGCGTCGACGACCCGCAATTCAGCGGCGCGCTGCTCGTCAGCTCCACCGGCATGTCGCCGGTGGGCCTCGTGGCCATCGGTTCGGATCTGGATCGCAGGAACGCGGTCGCATTCACGTCGGGTGACGGCGTCACCTGGAAGCGGGCGCCCGATGAGCCGAGCCGCCAGCACAGCGGTGGGTATGCGTGGATGACCGACGTGACGGCCGTCGGCGACGAGCTGATCGGGGTGGGCACCCTGCAGGGCCTCCAGCGCGGCACGGCGATCTCGTGGGTGTCGAAGGACGGCCTTGCCTGGCAGCAGGCGCGCTCCGCCCCGGTCCAGGAGGGCGCGGAGTTCTACGCCGTCATCCCGGGAGGGCCGGGCGCGCTCGTGATCGGCGACTTCGGCGCCCCGGATTCGTACGTGCCGGACGTCTGGCAGACGCCGGCGCACTAGGCGACCCTCGGAC
>DATAIB010000191.1:0-9963 GCA_036262855.1 Candidatus Limnocylindrales bacterium | reverse complement strand
TCCGATGCGCTCATGGAGCAGGTCGAGCGCACCGCGCGGCTCATCCGCTCGAAGGGCGTGGGCGTGTACTTCGTGACCCAGGCGCCGACCGACGTCCCGAGCTCCGTGCTGGCGCAGCTCGGCAACCGCGTGCAGCACGCGCTGCGCGCCTTCACGCCCGAGGACGCCGACGCGCTCAAGAAGACCGCGCGCACCTTCCCGATGACCGAGTTCTATGACGTCGAGAAGCAGATCACGTCGCTGGGCATCGGCGAGGCGCTTGTCACGGTCCTGTCGCCGCGCGGCGTGCCGACGCCCCTTGCCGCGACGCGGCTCCTGGCGCCCGATTCGCTGATGGCGGCGCTGGCCCCGGCGGAGCTCCAGGGCCGGATCTCGACGTCGATGCTGCATTCGAAGTACGGCGCGACGGTCGATCGTGATTCGGCCAAGGAGCGCCTCGATGCCCGCATCGAGGCCGGACGTGCCGCCGCGGCCCAGTCCACGGCCGCGTACGGCGGCGCTCCCGCCGGCACGCCCGGACCCACGGGGGGCATGACCCCTGCGCAGTATCGCCAGGAGATCGAGCGCCAGGTGCGGGAGCAGCGCGCCGCCGAGAAGGCTGCCGCGCGGGAAGCCAAGGCGGCGGAGACCGAGCGGAAGCGCGAGGAGCGCGAGCGGCAGCGGACGGTCAACACGGCCATCCGCACCGGCGGCCGCGTGATCACGTCGCGCCTCGGGCAGTCGCTGATCAAGGGCGTGTTCGGCGCGATCTTCGGCCGCAAGCGCTAGTGCGGACCGCCGCGGACCTGCTCGTCGCCTGTCTCGAGGCGGAGGGTTGCGAGTACGTCTTCTCCGTCCCGGGCGAGGAGACGATGGACCTCCTGGAGTCCCTGTCGCGCACCGACAAGGTCCGCCACATCACCACGCGCCACGAGCAGGGCGCCGCATTCATGGCGGACGTCCACGGCCGGCTCACCGGCCGCGCCGCCGTGGCGATGGCGACGCTGGGACCCGGCGCGACGAACCTCCTGACGGGGATCGCCGACGCCTACCTGGATCGCGCGCCCGTGGTCGCGCTCACGGGACAGGCGAGCTCGGACAAGCTGCACAAGGAGGCGCACCAGGTCGTCGACGTCGTCGACATGTTCGAGCCGGTGACGAAGTGGAATGCGCGCATCGAGCAGACCGGCGTCATCCCCGAGGTCATGCGCAAGGCGTTCCGCGTTGCCCAGCTCGAGAAGCCGGGTCCCACCCACGTGGAGCTGCCCGAGAACATCGCCGAGCTCCAGCTCGCCGCGGACGACCCGATCAGGCCGCTCACGCCCGGCCGCGCCTACCTGCCCGAGCCGGCGCCGCCGGCGATCGCCCACGCCGCGAAGCTGATCAACGAATCCCAGCGGCCCATCGTCCTGGCCGGCAACGGCGTCCTCCGGCGGCGCGCTGCAGAGCAGCTGCGGGCATTCGCAAAGGGGCTCCACGCGCCGGTGGCGGCCACGTTCATGGGCAAGGGCGCCATCGACGATCGATCGCATCTGTCGCTGATGGCGGTCGGCCTGCAGGCGCGCGACCACGTGCTCGCGGGCTTCGACCGGGCGGATCTCGTGATCGCGGTCGGGTATGACCTCGTCGAGTACGCGCCGTCACGGTGGAACCCGGACGGGTCGAAGCGGATCATCCACATCGACACGCAGCCGGCCGAGATCGATGCGGACTACTGCCCCGAGGTCGAGCTCATCGGCGACATCGGCGGGGCGCTGGAGGCGCTGCTCGCCGCGACGCTGCCGGGCGGCGTGGGCGGCCGATCCGCCTCCGAGCGCCACGAATCGCGCGAGACGATCGTGCACGCGGATCTGCGCACCGCGCTGCTCCAGGATCTCCACGCCGGCGAGACGGCGGATGGCTTCCCGATCACCCCGCAGCGCGCGATCTACGACCTGCGGCGCGCGCTGGATCCGCACGACATCGTCGTCAGCGACGTCGGCGCGCACAAGATCTGGATCGCGCGGCTGTACCAGGCCTATGAGCCGAACACGGTGATCATCTCGAACGGATTTGCCTCGATGGGCATCGCGCTGCCCGGCGCGATCGCGGCCAAGCTCGTCCATCCCGATCGCCACGTCGTGGCCCTGTGCGGCGACGGCGGGTTCCTCATGAACTCCCAGGAGCTCGAGACCGCGAAGCGGATCGGTGCCGGCATCGTGACCGTGATCTGGCGCGACAACGGCTACGGGCTCATCGACTGGAAGCAGCGGAACCAGTTCGGCCGGCCGTTCGGCGTGGGGTTCGACAACCCGGACTTCGTCAAGTACGCGGAATCCTTTGGGATTCCCGGGTTCCGGCCGGAGACCGCGGACGACCTCTACCCGATCCTGAAGCGGGCGCTTGACCTGCCGGGCCCCTCGGTGATCGACGTGCCGATCGATTACGCGGAGAACGTCCGGCTCACCGAACGCCTGGGCGCGCTCGCGGGGCTCTGAACCGCTACTCGCCTGACTTCCGGCCCGCCCGGAGGAAGCTGAATCCGCGCTTCGCGCCACCGTCCGTTTCGCGCCGTCCGCCGGCCGCTGCTGCGGCGGGCTGGGGGAACATCGGGCCGCGGGGAGCATCGGGCCGGAGGGCGGCGTCCGGCTGCGCCAGCGGATCCCAGCGGACGCCGTCGCCGCCGCCGGCCGGCGCGAGATCGGCGATGACGGGGATCGGGACCTCGTCACGCTGTTCGAGGGCCGAGATATCCACCCACGGCAGGTCGCGGTCCGTGCCCGGGCGACCCAGCAGGTAGCCCTGGCCGGCGTCGATCCCGAGGCGACGCGCGGTTCGGAGCTGCGAGGACGTCTCGACGCCCTCGGCGATGGTGCGCGCCTTCATCCGCTGCGCCATCTCGACGATCGAGCGCAGGACCGAGTGGGTCCGGTCGTCGCCGGCACGCTGCACGAGCGACAGGTCGATCTTGACCACGTCGAACTGGAACTGGCTGAGCAGCCGGAGGCCGGCGTTGCCCGCGCCGACATCGTCGGCGGCAACGCGGACGCCAGCCATCTGCACGCCCCGGAGTGCGACGCGGAGCCGCTCCGGATCCCGGATCGCCTCGCGCTCCGTGAGCTCGAGGACCACGCGGCCGGGCGCGAACCCATGGCGCCGGATGATGGCAAGGAATGCGGTGGCGGAGAACTGCGGCGACTCGAGCGTCTGCGGCGAGACGTTGACGCTCAGGGTCACGTCGTCGCTCATGTCGCGAGCGCCCCGGAGCACGACCTCGAGCGCGGCCCGATCCAGGTCCGCCACGCGGCCCGCGACCTCCGCGGCATCGAACAGGGCGCCGGCATGCGCGAACGTCGACTGCTTCGGCACGCGGACGAGGCCCTCGTAGCCGGTGACGCGACCGGTCTCGAGATCGACGATCGGCTGGTACACCGGGGTGAGCGTGCCTGCCTCGATGACGGCGGTGATCGCGCTCGACAGCTCGGCACGCATGCCCTCGTCGACGTGGCCGTGGTCCTTCTCGGGGTCGTAGATCGTCACCACGGTGCGGCCGGCGCGCTTGCCGCGATACAGCGCCGCGTCCGCCTGGGCGGTGAGCTCCATGCGCGTCGTGCCGAACTCCGGGCATGCCGTGACGCCGGCGGAGAAGGAGATGGGCGCCCGATACTCGCCGTGGGTTCGGTCCTCCAGCCCGCGCTGGAGCAGCCGCCGCGTGAGCACGATCGCGCCGCCGACGTCCGTGTGCGGCAGGAGCAGCGCGAACTCGTCACCACCCACGCGGAAGGCAGCGTCCGTGTGGCGGATCGTGGTCGAGATGAGGTTCCCCACCTCGGACAGCAGCTGGTCGCCGACCGCGTGGCCCCGGGTGTCGTTGATCCGCTTGAACTCGTCGATGTCGATGAGCACGAGCGAGAAGGCGGTGCCGTAGCGCCGCGCGCCTTCGACCATGCGCGCCACCGCTTCCTGGAACGCGCGGTGGTTGCCGAGGCCTGTGAGGCTGTCCCGCAGGGCCATCTCGCGTGCGCTCTCGTACAGCTCGCGCAGCGATGCGCGCTGGGATTCCAGCTGCGCGGCCGGTCGCAGGATCTGGCGTGCCATCCAGAGGGTGAACACGACCAGCAGCAGGAGCATCGCCGCCAGCGCTCCGAGCGCCTGGATCGGCATCGACACGAGCGGGATGGGCGCCGAGACGACGATCTGCCAGCCGTCGATGCCGGCGAGCTCCACGGTGGCCCGGCCATCCGAATCGTGCGCCACCATCGTGGCGATCTCGAGCACCTCGCCCGGCAAGGCGCTCGGGTCGAACGCGCCCGAATTCTCCGCGAGCGAGGTGCCGGTGCTGTCCGACAGCCGCAGCACCCGGCCGGGCATCTCGGCGGTCGGGACCGACGCGGCGAGCAGCGCCGGGACGGAGACGGCGGTGATGATCGACCGCGCCGGCTTGACGCCCGCCTCGGTCGATTCGACGACGAGCAGCCGATACCCATCACTGCCCGTCTCGGTGCCCGTGCCCTTGACAGCCGCAAGGCCGGTGACCACGAGCTGGGGCGGGAGGCCCTTGACGTCGATCGGGGTTCCGTACGTGGAGACCGCACCGCTGCCGTTGAGCAGCGTCGCGCCCAGGAGCCCGCCGTTGCCCGGCTCGTCGCGGGTGCCGGCCACGAGCTCTGAGAGCCGCGACGATGCGACGGACTTCTCGCTCGCGCTGGCGTTGCCCGCGGCGGCTGCCTCGATCGCGGGATCGTCGAGCAGCAGCCGCGCCGCCGTCTGGATCCGGGAGACTTCTCGCTCGAAGGAGGCGACGGCTGTCTGGGCCTGATCCGCGAGCCGCTCGTGTTGCGTGACGCGCGCTTCCTCGGCGACGGCACGCACCAGCGGGGATACCGCGGCGATCGGCAGGACCGCCACCGCCAGGAGCGTCAGCCCAAGGCGAAGCTTGACGAGCCGGAGCGTGTCACGGCCGTCGAGGATCTGGTCGCGCGGTTCGGGATGATGCTGGGGCCAGGAGTGCAAAGCGACCTCGGGGCAACTTGAGGTCCACATGAGGCCATTTGTCGGTGCCTGAGCACACCTACCCGTTCGTAACCCACACCGCCATCCGCTCGGGTCACGCGCGCGAGGCGCCGCGCGTGCGTGCGCCGGCCCGGCAGGGGCCCGGCGTCAGCGCCTTGGACTCGCGTCGCGGCGCCTCGGGGCGCCAGCGCCTCGGGCTCCCTCGCGGCGCCTCGCGGCGCCTCGCACTGCCGGGATGTGCAGATTCACGACCCAATTTGACGAGGTTCGACGGCGGCACGGCCGCAGCACGTCACGTTGATGCAATTCGGCACCAGGATCGACGTGGTTCGGCTCGCGAACCGGCGATTCCGGTCGAAGCGAACGTCGATTCGGCCGCTACCACGTCAATTTGGGTTGCCGAAATGAACAAATCGGCCCGATCGGGGCCCGCGAGCGGGGGCGGGCTCGCAACCCGATCTGGGTCTGCGAAGGGCCCGCGCCAACCCCTTCGGGCCTGCGAACCGCGGACCGACCCGAATCAGCGGTGGAGAGTCTGCCCCGGCTGGAGTGCGTGGACCCGGACATCACCCAGTCCTCGCGTCGCGAGCTCGTCGCGCAGCGCGCCGGGCGTGCCGGCGAGGATCGGGAAGGTCCCGTAGTGGATCGGGATGACCTCGCCGACGCCCAGCAGCTCCACCGCGAGCGCGGCTTCGCGCGGGCCCATCGTGTAGTGGCCGCCGATCGGCAGGAGGGCGAGGTCCGGGCGGTAGAGCTCGCCGATGAGGCGCATGTCGCCGAACACGTTGGTGTCACCGGCGTGATAGATCCGTGACCCGTCCTCGAGCTCGATGACGAAGCCCGCGGGCTCGCCCAGGTAGCGGGGCGTCCCCGCGTCGTTGTCCCAGTCACCGGCCGAGTGGTCGGCGCCGGTCATCGTGATCCGCAGCCCCGCGAGCTCCACGGTGCCGCCCTTGTTCATGCCGATGACATCGTCTGGCGCGGCGTAGACGCTGGACAGCCAGAGCGTCATCTCGTGCATCGCGGGCCACTTCGGGCGCGTTCGCGATGCGATCGGGATGGCGTTGCCCATGTGGTCCGCATGGCCGTGCGTGACGAGGAGCACGTCGCAGGCGTCGACCGTGTCGGGCGACCGCGGGCTGGATGGGTTCGCGAACCACGGGTCGATCAGGACGGTCGCGCCGCCCGGGGTCGTGATCTCGGTGCAGGCGTGGCCGTACCAGGTGATCGCCGTCGCGCCGCCGGATTCCATGGGTCAAGGCACCTCCATCACGAATCGTATGCGTGTCGTGCACGGGCGCATTGCGCGCGCATGACAACTCGGCCGGATGGTGGTTAACTACGCGGCGACGTCCCAGGTCCTGTCCGAAACCCGGTGGCCACGGTCGATGCGCCAGCCGGTGGGGAGGTCGAACAACCAAGCCACACCCGCCGCGGATGGCGGCGCGCGTCGCTGCGCGTCGAGTCGAGGACGGGCCATCAATTCGCTGCCGCTTCATCACCCGGAGCGGCTTCTGGTAGGAAGGAGAACGGGTAGCGCCGCAGGCGTTCCCAACAATTTCATGCGCAATTCCATCCGCGCACTGGTGGTGGCCCTCGCCATCGCCCTGATCCTGCCGGCAGCGGCCTTCGCCTACTGGCCCGTTGCCAACCGCTACTCGTACGTCAGCCAGGGCTTCTCGACCGCCCATAAGGCCTACGACCTCGCGACGTACAAGGGCACCCCGATCAAGCCATTCCGATCGGGCAAGGTCGTGTACGTCGGCTACAAGTCGAACTGCGGCGGCCTGCAGGAGTACATCTACCACGGGAACGGCCTGTATTCGGCCTACTACCACCTCAGCGCCGAGTACGTCTACAAGGGCAAGTGGGTCACGGGCCAGGAGACGACGATCGGCCGAGCCGGCACCAGTGGCTGCACCACCGGTCCGCACCTCCACTTCGAGCTCTGGCACGGCTATCCCTGGCACAGCGGGTCGTACCGGGTCAATCCGTGGAAGGCCATCGACTCGGGGACCTGGCTCCCGTATCGATACCGCTGACCCGCTGACGGGCACGCCCGCCCCCTGACCGGGGCGCGAGGAGGGGCCGCGAGGGGGGTCGCGGCTACACTCCCGGCGTGCCCGCGGAGCGGATCGGCGAGTCCCTCGCCTTCATCAACTGGACGGTCCTGACCGCGCTTGGCGTCGGGTCGTTCGCGGCTGTCGTGGCCGGTCGACTCCGAACGGAGGCCACGAAGGGCTACCTGGGCTTCACGGCGATCAGCGCCGCCGTCTTCGCGTTCCTCGCCTGGACCGCTGACACCGGCCTGCCCGCGCTCTCGCCCGACCTCGCACTGCGCGCGGATCCAACGTGGGACGGCGCGCGGCGCCTTGCGCTGATCGCACTGGCGGTCCTCGCGGTCGTGTACGCGGTCCGCGTGTTCCGCGGGCATCGGTCGCCGATGGTTGCGGCGGCCGGGCTGCTCGCGGCCGGAGCCTGCCTCGTCACCGGGGCGTTCTCCTGGGGTGGCGGCGGGCTGACCTCCGTGCTGCTCCTCGTTGAGCTCGGCGCGCTGTCCGCAGTGCTCGGCGGCGTCTGGGCCTCGATGATCCTGGGCCACTGGTACCTCGTGACCCCCAAGCTGCCGGAGCTGCCGCTCGTCCGATTTGCAAAGTGGCTCGGCTGGGCGCTGGTCGCGCAGCTCGTGCTGTTCGCGGTCTGGATCGGCCTCGGCGCGGGGCCGTCCGGCGAGCCCGCGTTCGCGGCGCTGTTCGGGCCGTGGGCGCTGTTCGTCTGGCTGCGGCTGCTCGTCGGGCTCGTGTTCCCGATCATCGTCTCGTGGGCGGCCGTGCAGACGGCGCGGACGCGGTCGATGGAATCGGCCACGGGCCTGCTCTATATCAACGTCGGCACGATCGCGGCCGGCACGATCCTCGCGGCTGGCCTCTACTTCGGCGCCGGGCTGCTGGTCTGACGGAGGCAATCGAGTGGTCAAATCCGACCGAACCTGGTCGCCGACCGAGACCGACCTCGACTGGATCGAGGCGACGTCGCGGCCGCTGCACCCCGTCCTCGTCTCGATGGAGGAGGCGGCGGAGCCGGAGCACATCCCGATCCTGAGCCGCGACAGCGGCCGGATGCTGTCCGTGCTTGCGACGGGCCGGCGGCGGATCGTCGAGGTCGGAACCGCGATCGGCTACTCGACGCTGTGGATGGGGCTCGCGCTGCCGCCGGACGGCACGATCGTGACGATCGATCCGGATCGGGCACGGACGGATCGTGCCCGCTCGTTCTGGCGGTCGGCAGGGCTCCCGGACACGCGCATCACCGTGGTGAACGAGCCGGCGCTCGAGGCGTTCGCGGGCGAGTCTGCGCCGCTGGCCGGGCCGTTCGACATGGTGTTCATCGATGCGCTCAAGGACGAGTACCTCGCGTACCTCGCGGCCCTGATGGACCGGCTCGTGCCCGGCGCGATCGTCGTCGCGGACAACGTCCTGTGGAGCGGCCGAACCTCCGGCGCGCGGCCGTCGCGGCCGGGCGACGGCTCGGATGCGCTTCGGGAGTTCTGCGCGCGGGTCTCCGCCGATCCGGCCTTCGAGACGACGATCCTGCCCATCGGCGACGGGCTCCTCGTGGCGGCGCTGCGCCCGTGACGGATGGGGCCGGTTCGGCGCGCGCGCGGCTGCGCATTCACGTGCGCCTGTTCGCGATGCAGCGCGAGCTCGCCGGAACGCGGGCGCTCGACGTCGAGGTGGCGCCCGGCGCGACGGTCGAGGAGGCCTGGACTGCGCTCGTGGCGCGGTTCCCCGTGTTGGCGCCGGGGCGCCCGGCCGTTCGATTCGCCCACAACGGGGCGTACGCACCCGCCGACACCGCCCTCGCCGACGGGGACGAGGTGGCCATGATCCCGCCGGTCAGCGGCGGCGCGGATGGGCCAGGATCGGCGCCCGCGCGCATCCGCATCCTCGAGATCCAGGAGGCCCCGTTCGCCCCGACCGTGCTCGCCGATCTCTCGGCGCGGGTGGCGACGCCCGAAGACGGCGCCGTGGTCGGGTTCCTCGGGGTCACGCGCCGATCGCCGGGCACGCCGGCGCCCGGCCAGGAGGCCGCCGCGGCTGCCCATGCGGGCCGGACGGTGCGATCCCTCGAGTACGAGGCGCTTCCCGAGCTCGCGCTGAAGGTGATGGCGGAGATCGCCGACGAGATCGAGGCGCGATTTGGCGTGGAGCGGCTGGCGATCGTCCATCGGACCGGCGAGGTGCCATTGGGCGACGCGTCGGTTGCGATCGTCGCCTGCTCGCCCCATCGCGACGCCGCCTTCGAGGCGGCTCGCTACGCGATCGATGAGACGAAGGGTCGCGCCCCGATCTGGAAGGCCGAGCGCTTCAGCGACGGCAAGGTCTGGATCGGTGAACCGGCACGGACCGGCCCGGACCGCTGAGCGGCTCCAGCCGGGCACCAACGGCCCCAGCAATCGCCCATCCAGCGGGCGAATTGGAACGCGTGGGGGCAGGATCCGTCGAGCGAGGCCCTCGCCCGCCAAACGGGGCCACGTCTCGAACGATTTGACGGACGAACGGGGCACCGTTGGGATTCAGGACCGGGCGTCGAGGGCTCACCCGCCGGATGGGCGAAATCTAGCGCCACCGCGCCCCGTCGGGAATCGGAACGGCCGCCGCGTTGCCGCGACGGCCGTCTCGCCCCTGCGAATTCCCCGGTGGAGTTGGCGGTGGGGATCCGCAGGGAGCCCGGGGTCGGTGCAGTGCCCGGGCAGGTGCGCCGGGTGCAGCCCGGCATTGGCGCCGGGTGCAGCCCGGCGGGTGATCTGGCGGTGTGCCTAGCCGATGAGGGCCGGCTCGGATCGATCCGGCACGTCCGCAGCCGGCTCCTTGCGCGGTGTCGGACCGTCGACGTCGAGGAGGTAGCCGATGCCCTGGAAGGTCCGGATCCGGCCCGGCTCGCCCGGCGCGGCGCCGAGCTTCCGGCGGACCCGCGAGACCCAGACGCGCA
>DATAIB010000190.1:0-15555 GCA_036262855.1 Candidatus Limnocylindrales bacterium | reverse complement strand
TTCGTCGTGGAAGCGGACGTCGAGCTTCTTCGCGATGCCGTCCTCCCAGAGGCGCATCTCCTGGGTGAACTCGACCTCGCTGGAGAACAGGGCGCCCACGGACTCGCCGCGGTGGATGCGCTTGATCGCCTCGCCGATGAGCGGCGCGATCGACAGCGTGGTGATCTTCGCCGCCTGCTTCGACGGCGGGAGCGGCACGGTGTCGGTCAGGACGAGCTCCCGCAGGGCGGAGTCGTTGATCCGGTCGACCGCCGAGCCGGACAGCACGCCGTGGGTCGCGCAGGCGTAGATCTCCGTGACACCCTCCCGGCCGAGCGCGTTGACCGTCTCGATGAGCGTGCCGGCCGTATCGACCTCGTCATCCACGATGATCGCCCGCTTGCCGCGGACCTCGCCGATGACGTTGAGCAGCTCGGCCCTGTCGAGGTTTCCGACGCGTCGCTTCTCGATGATCGCGAGCGGCGCATCCAGGAGCTCCGCGAAGGTGCGGGCGCGCTTCGCGAACCCGAGGTCCGTCACGACGACCAGGTCCTCGATGTGCTTGTGCTTGAAGTAGTTGGACAGGATGTGGACCGCGGTCAGCTCATCGACCGGAATGTTGAAGAAGCCCTGGATCTGGCCCTGGTGGAGGTCCATCGTGAGCATCCGGTCCGCACCCGCGACCGAGATCATGTCGGCCACGAGTCGCGCCGTGATCGGGACGCGGGGCTGGTCCTTCTTGTCCGATCGGCCGTACGCGTAGTACGGCACGACGGCCGTGATGCGGCCGGCGGACGCGCGCTTGAAGGCGTCGATCATGATCAGCAGCTCCATGATCGACTTGTTCACGGGGCTGCTCGTCGGCTGGACGATGAAGACGTCCTTCTCCCGGACGTTCTCCATGATCTTCACGAAGATGTTCTCGTTCGCGAACTCGAACACCTGGGCATCGCCGAGCTCGCTGCCGAGGTAGCGGCAGATCTTCTCGGCGAGGTCCCGATTGGCGTTGCCGGTGTAGATCTGGAACTGGTCCGCGTACACGGGCGAGTCCTCCAGCCGGCCGGATGCGACGCTCACGCCTGGCCGCTGGGCGGCCGGGACGGGGAGCCCGGCGTCGACTCCGGGGCGTCATTGTCGTCCGTTTCGCGCCCTTCCGCCAACCCCGGCCGGAAGGCGGCGATTCCGACGACGCGATCGCCCTCGTTGAGGCGCATCACGATGACGCCGCGCGCGTTCGGGGAGTAGCGGTTCACGGTGTCCAGCTCCGTTCGAACGACCTGACCCTGCGCCGAGATCAGCACGAGCTCCTCGTCCTGCTCGGTGACCTGCTGGACCGCGGCGACGACACCGGTCTTGCGACCCTCGAGCGAGATCAGGCGCACGCCCTGGCCGCCGCGATGCTTGATCCGGAAGTCGTCGATCGAGGTCTTCTTGCCGTACCCGGTCTCGGTCAGCACGAGCAGGTCCGCACCGGGCTGGACCACGCTCATCGCGACGACCTCGTCGCCCTGCTTCTTGAGCAGCCGGATGCCGATGACACCGCCGGCGTCGCGGCCCATCGCTCGCACCTCGTCCTCGTGGAACTTGGCGAGCATGCCCTGCGCGGTGGCGATGATGATGTCGTCCTCGCCCGTCGAGACGTCGACCCAGGCGAGCTCGTCCTTCTCGTCGAGGATGATCGCCCGGATGCCCGTCGAGCGAACCCGCTCGAACTGCTCCAGCGGCGTCTTCTTGATCTTGCCGCGCCGCGTGGCGAGCACGAGGTACGAGCCTGCGGCGAACTCGGGCAGCGTGATCGTCGCGACGGGCACCTCGCCCGCTTCGACCTGCACGCCCGGCATGTTGATGATCGGCAGGCCCTTCGCCTGGCGCGACGCGTCCGGGATCGCGTGGACCTTGGCCGAGAACACGCGGCCGCGGTTCGTGAAGAACAGCGCCCAGTCGTGCGTGTTGGCGACGAGCAGGTGCTCGACCGCGTCCTCCTCGCGCGTGACGTGGCCGATGATCCCCTTGCCGCCGCGGTGCTGGCGTCGGTAGGTCGCGACGGGCTGGCGCTTGATGTAGCCGCGCTGGCTGATCGTGACGACGACATCTTCGTCGGCGATGAGGTCCTCATCGGTGAGCTCGCGGGATTCGCCGTCCTCGACGCGCGTCCGCCGCTCGCCGGCGAACCGGCGCTTCATCTCGGCCAGCTCGTCCTTGATGATCGCGAGGACGCGGGCCGGGTTCGCGAGGATGTCCTCGAGCTCCGCGATCTCCTGGATGACGGCGAGGTACTCGTCCTCGATCTTCTTGCGCTCGAGCGCCGCGAGGCGCGCAAGGCGCATGTCGAGGATCGCCTGCGCCTGCAGGTCGGAGAGGTCGAACCGCGACATGAGGTTCGCCTTGGCTCGCTCCACATCGGCCGATTCGCGGATCGTGGCGATGACCGCGTCGAGGTGGTCGAGGGCGATCTTGAGGCCTTCGAGGATGTGCGCCCGAGCGCGCGCCTTGCCGAGGTCGTACTCGGTGCGCCGACGGACGATCTCGCGGCGGTGGTCGACGTGGTGCTGCAGGACGGACTTCAGCGGCAGCGTCTGGGGCTGGCCGTCGACGAGCGCGAGCATGTTCGTGTTGAACGTCATCTGCAGCGCGGTGTGCTTGAACAGGTTGTTCAGCACCTTGTGCGGGTTGGCGTCGCGCTTGACCTCGATGTACATGCGCATGCCGTCGCGGTCCGATTCGTCGCGCAGGTCCGAGATGCCGTCGATCTTCTTGTCCTTGACCAGCTCCGCGATCTTCTCGAGCAGCGCTGCCTTGTTCACCTGGTACGGCAGCTCGGTGACGATGATCGCGACGCGGTCGCCGCGAACCTCCTCGAACGCCACCTGGGCGCGCATCACGACCCGGCCGCGGCCGTGGGCGTACATGCTCCGGATCGCGTCGACCGTCTCCCAGTCGCCGGTGATCGCGTTGCGCTGGCGCTCGAAGCGGAAGATCGTCCCCCCGGTCGGGAAGTCCGGCCCGGTGACGTACCGGCAGAGCTCGTCCGTGGAGATGTCCGGGTTGTCGATCAGCGCGACGGTCGCATCCGCGATCTCGCCGAGATGGTGCGGCGGGATGTTCGTCGCCATGCCGACGGCGATGCCCGACGAGCCGTTGATGAGCAGGTTCGGGAGCTTCGCCGGGAGGACGCTCGGCTGCTGCTGCGTGCCGTCGTAGTTGTCCTCGAAGTCGACCGTTTCCTTGTCGATGTCGGCCAGCATCTCGGTGGCCATCGCGGTGAGGCGCGCTTCCGTGTACCGCATGGCAGCAGGCGCGTCGCCATCCACGGAGCCGAAGTTGCCCTGGCCGTCGACGAGCGGATACCGGAGCGAGAAGTCCTGTGCGAGCCGCACGAGGGCGTCGTACAGCGCCACGTCGCCGTGCGGGTGGTACTTGCCCATCACCTCGCCGACGATCGCGGCGCACTTGCGATAGGAGCTCGTGGCCGAGAGCCCCATCTCGCCCATCGTGTACAGGATCCGGCGGTGGACGGGCTTGAGGCCGTCGCGGACGTCGGGCAGCGCCCGGGACACGATGACGCTCATCGCGTAGTCGAGGTACGAGACGCGCATCTCGTCCTCGATCCGGATGGTGCGGACGTTGCCCGGTTCGTCGATCACGATCGGTGGCTCCTGCTGGGGTTGGCGAGTCGGACGGTCATGTCAGCGGGGGCTGGGGCATGTGGCGACCGAGGCCCATCTCCGCGAACCGCGCTGTCAGCTCGGAGGCGATGGAGGTCGGCGGCGCCCCGACTCGGCGGCGGACGCCGGCGAGGCGCTCCCGGATCTGCGCGGCTCGGTCGCGATCCAGCTTCGGGAGGACGTCCCGGATCACCCATCCGCGGTAGCCGTCCAGCTCCCTGGCTGCCGTGGCGGCCTCCCGTTCGAGGGCTTCGGACGTTGCCTCGAGATCGACCGCGGCCATCGACCGATAGGCCCACGCAAGCGCCTTCTGGACGTCGGGCTCGGCGTCGCCGATCAACGTCGCGAGGACCTCGAGGCCTTTGGCGGCCACGGCCGGCGTGCGACCGAGGGTGCGGTTCACGAACGGCATCGTCGCGATCGTGGACCCCACGAGCCGTCGCTCCCAGCGCGAAGGCGAGACGGTCAGCTGCTCGAGCTCAGCCCAGCGATACGGCTCCGCGAGGATGCCCTTGCCGTACGGATGCGCGAGCTCGTCGACCGTGATCCAGTCGTCCGCCTCCGTGGCCGCGCGGCGCAGGAGCTGCCAGGTTCGTTCGGGCTGGGCAGGCAGCGTTCGCTGCAGCGTCACGATTGCGAACCACCGGGCCTCGCGCTCGGGCTCGCGGAGCAGTCGATCGCAGACGAAGAGCAGCTCCGACGGCGAGGCGCCGCGCGATGCCGTTGCGAAGGCTCGGCGGAGTGCCACCTGCAGCGGGGTTCGGACGCCGTGTGTCGGCCCAAGGCCCGGCGCAATGAGATGCTGACCGAGTTGGTACTCCGGATCCGCCAACTCGGCGAAGGCGGCCCGCAGGTTCGCCGCGAATGCCGACGGGTCATGGATGTCGTCGGCGAGGCTCGTGCCCAGCGCGGAGGCGCGCGCTTGGTTGGCCTCGAGGACGGAGGCGTGCTCCCCGGCCGTCTTCCCCGGCTCGAGCGTCGATGGGCTCATCACGAGGCGCTCGGCGAGCCGCCCGCCAGGGCGCCCGCGGCGTCGAGGCGGCGCATGCCGTAGCGAGCCATCAATCGCGGGCGATCCGCCTCGGGCACCGCCATGAACGTGCCTTCCGCGGTTGCGAACAGCTGCCCGGTTGACGGATCGAAGACGCGACCGGCGGTCTTCGCGGCGCGCCGATCCATCGACACGACGCGCCCTTCGGCGCGCACCTTCGTGCCGGTTCGAAGCGGCCGTCGGAAAGCCACGTTCAGCCGTGCCGTCACGCCCCATGTGCCATTGCCAATCACCGACCAGGCCATCACCTCGTCGAGAAGCGTGCAGACGATGCCGCCGTGGGCGATCGCGTCCCAGCCCTGGAACTCGTCCGCGATCGTCGTCTCGAGCCACGCCCCATCAGGGTTCGTGTGCAGCTCCAGGTGCAGGCCGTGCTCGTTGAGCTCCCCGCAGGCGAAGCAGCGGTGCGGCTCGAACGCGAACGCACCGTCCGCATCGCGCAGCCGCGACCCCGGATCGGCCGTGGCGGCCTCAGATGTCAAGGTTGCGCACCTTGCGGGCCTCGGCCTTGATGAAGTCCTTCCGCGGCTCGACGTTCTCGCCCATCAGCTTCGTGAAGATCTCGTCCGCGAGGGCCGCGTTCTCCGAGTCGACGCGCAGCAGCGTCCGCGTCTCGGGGTTCATCGTCGTCTCCCAGAGCTGGTCCGCGTTCATCTCGCCGAGGCCCTTGAACCGCTGCACAGAGAGGTTCTTGACGTTGAACTCCTTGATGATCCGGTCGCGCTCCTTCTCGGTCTGCGCGTACTTCGTCACCTTGCCGGTGGAGATCCGGTACAGCGGCGGCTGCGCGACGTAGAGATAGCCGGCCTCGATCACCTTCGGCATGAAGCGGTAGAAGAAGGTGAGCAGCAGGGTCCGGATGTGGGCGCCGTCGACGTCGGCGTCGCTCATGAGGATGATCCGGTGGTACCGGAGCTTCGTGATGTCGAACGTGTCGTCGATGCCTTCGATGCCGGCACCGAGCGCGATGATGAGTGGCCGGATCTTCTCGCTCGACACGACCTTGTCGAGGCGCGCCTTCTCGACGTTCAGCATCTTGCCGAACATCGGCAGGATCGCCTGGAACCTGCGGTCGCGGCCGGCCTTCGCCGAGCCACCGGCCGAGTCGCCCTCGACGATGTAGATCTCGCTGCGCTCGGGGTCGCGCTCCTGGCAGTCGGCAAGCTTGCCGGGCAGCGACAGGCCATCGAGCGCACCCTTGCGGATGACGAGGTCGCGCGCCTTGCGAGCCGCCTCGCGAGCACGCGACGCCGTGAGGCACTTCTCGATGATCCGGCGGCCGTCGCCCGGGTTCTCCTCGAGGTACTGCGTCAGCGCCTCGGTCACGGCGGCCTGGACCTGGCCCTTCACCTCCGCATTGCCGAGCTTCGCCTTCGTCTGGCCCTCGAACTGCGGATCGGTCAGCTTGACGCTGATGACAGCCGTCAGCCCCTCGCGGACGTCGTCGCCGGTGAGGTTGCCGTCGGACGTCTTGAGCACGCCCGCCTTGCGCGCCCAATCATTCAGGGAGCTGGTGAGTGCGGCCCGGAAGCCCGTGACATGGGTGCCGCCGTCCACCGTGTTGATGTTGTTCGCGAACGCCAGGACGGTCTCCGTGTAGGTGTCGTTGTACTGGAGGGCCGCCTCGACGAGGGTGTTGCCCTCGCGCCGCTCGACGTAGATGGGCCGGCTGTGGAGCGCTTCCTTGTTCCGGTTGAGATGGCGCACGAACGACTGCAGGCCGCCCTCGAAGTGGAACGACTTCTCGCGGTCGATTCGCTCGTCGATGTAGGTGATCCACACGCCCTTCGTGAGGTAGGCGGACTCGCGGAGTCGCTGCGCGATCGTCTCGAACGAGTAGTCGGTGGTCTCGAACATCTCGGGATCGGCGCGGAACTGGGTCTTCGTGCCCTTCCGGTCGCCCTGCGGCCCGATGCGCTGCACCGCGCCCGTCGGCTTGCCGCGGACGTATTCCTGGGCAAACACGCCGCCGTCGCGCGACGACTCGACGCGGAGCCACTCCGACAGTGCGTTGACGACGCTGACGCCCACGCCGTGGAGGCCGCCCGACACCTTGTAGCCGCCACCACCGAACTTGCCGCCCGCGTGGAGCACCGTATGCACGACCTCCAGGGCATCCTTGCCCGTGGAATGGCGCCCGACCGGCACGCCGCGGCCGTCGTCGACCACCTGGACCATGCCGTCTTTCGTGATCGTCAGCCAGATGTTCCGGGCGTGCCCGGCCATCGCCTCGTCGATCGAGTTGTCGACGATCTCCCACACCAGGTGGTGCAGGCCCCGGCTGTCCGTGGACCCGATGTACATGCCCGGGCGACGGCGGACGGCCTCGAGGCCCTCGAGCACCTGGATGCTGGCGGCGGTGTAGTCCGACCCGGCCGCCTTTGGCCCCCGCTTCCTGCTCGTGGCACTGTGCGCGCCGTTCGCGCCATCTCCGCTCGTGGCACCGTTGGTCGGCGCCACCGGGGCAGCGGGCCTGGTCCTGGGTTCCGTCACGCGATCCCTCCGACGAGCCGCTGATAGAGGCGAGCGAGCTCATCGTCGCCGTAGTAGTCGATCACGATCCGGCCACCACGGCGCGTCCGAGTGAGGCGCACCTTCGTGCCGAGTGAGCGCCGGAGGTCTTCCTCGACACGTTCGACGTCGGGATCCGACGTCGTCTCCGGTCGAGCCGCGGCCGGTTCGCGGGGCTCGCGCAGCCGCCTGACGAGCTCCTCGGTCTGGCGAACCGACAGTCCGTCGTCGACGACCGTGGGCAGGACGCGCGGCTGGGCATCCGTGTCGAGGCCACCGAGCGCGCGCGCATGGCCTTCCGTGATTGCGCCGTTCGCGATCGCGTCCTGGACGGCCTCGTGCAGGTCGAGCAGGCGCAGCGTGTTCGCGACCGTGGAGCGGGCGCGTCCGACGCGCGACGCCAGGGCTTCCTGGCTGAACGCGAACTCATCGATCAGCTGGCGGTAGGCACGAGCGGATTCGATCGGGTTGAGGTCCTCCCGCTGGAGGTTCTCGACGAGGGCAAGCTCGAGCTGCTGCTGTTCGGCGAGCTGCCGGATGACCGCGGGGATGCGCTCGAGGCCGGCGAGCCTCGCAGCGCGAACGCGTCGCTCCCCCGCCACGAGCTGGTAGCCGTCGAGGGTCTCCGTGACGAGGACGGGCTGGATGACCCCGTGCTCGCGGATGCTCGCGGCGAGCGTCTCGAGCGCGTCATCCGCCATGCGGAGGCGCGGCTGCCGTGGGTTCTCCCGGATTCGTGCGAGTGGGATCTCGACCGACCCGGTCGTTGTCGCGCTGCGCTGCGGGATGAGGGCAGCGAGCCCGCGCCCGAGGCCCTGCGGGCGGTCGCTTCGTACGGTCACGCGAACACCGCCGCGGCACGATCGGGCTCGATGGCGATGGCGTGCATCGGGCGCATGGGCTCGCCGCCGATGCCACCAGAGCTCGGCGCAAGTGGACGCTCGTCGCGGGCACGGAGCTCATCGGCGAGCTCCCGGTACGCATCGGCGCCGCGTGAGCCCGGCGCGTAGAGGTGGATCGGCAGGCCGTGGCTCGGCGCCTCGGACAGCCGCACGTTCCGCGGAATGACGGTGTCATAGACCCGGTCGCCGAGATGGCGCCGAACCTCGGCGCCCACATCAGCGCTCAGGCGGGTCCGGCCGTCGTGCATCGTCAGGACGGCTCCCTTCACCTCGAGCCGGGGGTTGAGGTGATCCGTGACGAGACGGACGGTCGCGAGGAGCTGGCCCAGGCCCTCCAGTGCGAAGTACTCGCATTGGATCGGGATCAGCACGGAATCAGCGGCCGTCAGTGCGTTGATGGTCAGCAAGCCGAGTGAGGGCGGGCAGTCGATCAGCAGGTAGTCGAAGCGATCCCGCACCGGGTCCATCAGGTGGGCGAGCCGCCGCTCTCGCTGCTCCAGGGGGGTCAGCTCCACCTCGGCGCCGGCAAGCGCGATCGAGGACGGCACGAGCGTCACGCCCTCGACCTTCGTCGGTACGGCGAGGTCCTCGAGCTCCACGCGATCGATGACGGCGTCATATACGGATCGATCGCGGGTGCGGTCGATGCCGAACGCGCTCGTGGCGTTGCCCTGCGGGTCGAGATCGACCACGAGGACACGGTCACCGGCAAGGGCCAGGTAGCTGGCCAGATTGACGACCGTCGTGGTCTTCCCGACGCCGCCCTTCTGGTTCGCGCAGGCGATGGTCTCGCCCACTCAGCGGGTCATCCGGGGTTCATTCACAGGCGTCGATTCTAGCATCGGGAGGCCCTCCGCTCCTTCGCCGGACGGCCCGACGACATTCCCCGGCAGTATCCCGGACGACGCTTATCCGGCGGTTGTCTCCGGCTTTGCGGGCGGGCGGCCCCGCGTTCCTCCGACATGTTTCACGTGAAACGGCGTCGATTCAGTTGGCCGCCGCCGCGGCCGGCGCGCGGTCTCTCTGGAGAGGTTCTACTGCGCGTTGCCCGTGAAACGCGGGCGGCCACGAACCGCCCGGCCGCCCCGACCCCACCTTGCGAAATCGATACCCGAATCACCCTCGGAATGCGCCAATCGTGCCATTGCCGGGGTTCGCGGATGCGTGGGATACTTCACCTCGCGACGCGGCAGGTGCCGGCCGCTCGTCGCCGCGAGGGCTCCAGGTTCGCGCGCGACCCCTCCTTCCGTCGAGGACCGATCGCCTTCATGAGCCTCCTCCTCGCCGCGATCGGGGCGACCGTCACCGCGCTCGTCGAAGCCACGCTCGGGCCGTTCCTCACGGTGGGGGACGCCACGCCGCATCCCCTCCTCGTCGGTGGGGTCATCTGGACCATCGCAGCCGGTATCGACCGGGGCATCACGTGGGCGTTCGTTGGAGGTCTCGTTCTTGACTCGCTGCTCGCCCGCCCGCTCGGCACGACACCGGTCGCCCTGCTGCTTGCGGTCGGGGGCGCGACCCTCATCAACCAGCCGTTTCCGCGCCTTCGGGTCCTCGCCCCGATCGTTGCCGTCCCGATCCTCAGCTTCGTTTACTCGATGCTGATCCTGGCCATCAGCTCGGCGATGCAGCCCGGCGTCCAGGTGGCGAACCCGGCTCGGCTGTTCCTGCCGGGAGCGCTCTATGACGGTCTCCTCGCGTTGCTGATCGGGCCGCTCGCGGTGACACTCCACGATCGGCGCATGCCGGCGGAGCGGATGGACTGGTGAACCCGTACCTGGACGGCCGACCGGTCCCTGCGCCGTCGCGCCTTCGCTTCCTCGCGTTCGGGCTCGCCGTCGTCCTTGCCTGCGCGGCGCTGTCGACGCGACTCTTCGCGATCCAGGTCGCCGGCTCAACGCCATATACGGCCTTCGGTGCGACCACGCGCACGGTGCAGGAACCGCTGCCCTCCACCCGTGGCGTCATCTACGACCGCGAAGGCACGCCGCTCGTGCGCAACGTGGCCTCGTACAGCGTGAAGATCCGGCCCGCGGACCTGCCGGAATCGAAGCGCTCCGAGGTGGTCCAGAGCCTCGCCAATCTCGTGGGCGTCGATCCCGCCGACATCAACATCGCCATCGACTCGAACCCGGGCTCGCGCTACGACAGCGTTCGAGTCGCCCAGGACGTCGATCCCCAAGTGGCGGGCTTCATCGCCGAATCGGCCTCCGAGCTGCCCGGCGTCGAGGTCGTGGTCGAGACTCGGCGGAACTACGAGCTCGGCAAGCTCTTTGCGCACGTCCTCGGCTATACCGGCCCGATCAGCGGGCCGGAGTTGCTGAACATGAAGGCAGACGGCTACCTGCCGGACGATCTGCTCGGGCGAGCCGGCGTCGAGTCCACATACGAGCAGGTCCTTCGTGGCACCTACGGCACGCAGACGGTGGAGCGTGACGCTGCGGGCCGTGACATCCAGGTCGTCCGAACGGACCAGCCACCCATCGCCGGCAGCTCACTGCGCCTGAGCCTCGATGTCAAGGAGCAGGAGTACGCCACGAAGGCGATGCAGTGGGGCATGAAGGTCGCTGGACTCAAGCGCGGCGTCGTGATCGTCGGCAATCCGCAGACCGGCGAGATCCTCGCGATGGTCAGCCTGCCCAGCTACGACGACAACGCGTTCAGCCAGGGCATCAGCACGGCCGACTATCAGGCGCTGCTCAACGACCCCGGCCGGCCGCTCGTGAACCACGCCATCAGCGACCAGTACCCCGCCGGATCCACGTACAAGCTGGTCGCCGGGACCGGCGTGCTCGCCGACGGGATCATCACCGCGACGACCAAGATTCGAACTGCCGGCTACCTCACCCTCGGCGGGATCAAGTTCCGCGACTGGAACAACCGGGGCTTCGGCATGTGCGACATCATGTGCGGCTTCGCGCACTCGAGCGACACGTTCTTCTACCAGGCCGCCGCCATGCTCGGCATCGACAGGCATGCCTACTGGGGCCACCAGTACGGCTTCGGGAAGCCCACCGGTGTCGACCTCCCGGCGGAGGCGTCCGGCATCGTTCCCTCGAACCAGTGGAAGCTCGACACGCTCGGCCTGCCGATCTACCCGGGCGAGACCTACCTCGCGGGCATCGGCCAGGGCTACGTGGCCGTGACGCCCATCCAGTTGCTCAACGCCTACAGCGCCCTCGCGAACGGCGGAACGCTGTACCAGCCCCACGTGGTGAAGCAGATCATCGCCCCCGACGGCAGCGTCACCGACGTCCAGCCGCAGGTCATCGGCCATGTCGATGCGCCGGCGAGCGTGCTCCGGACGATGCGCAAGGCCGGCCGCAACATGGTTGTCGTCGGGCACACGTACAACCTCCGCGACATGCCGATCGTTGTCGCGGGCAAGACGGGCACGGCGCAGTTCAGCGCCGCGACCAAGAACCTGCCGTTCCACTCGTGGATCGCGGCCTTCGTGCCGAAGGACCCCTGGGTGCGCAAGGACGATCCGAACGGCTGGAAGGCCGTCTCCCGGACTGATTCAGAGCTTGCGATCGTGGTCCTCGCCTACGACTCGGGCACGAAGGGCAACGCCGCGACGGAGATTGCCAAGTACTTCCTGATGCTCCACTTCAACATCAAGCACGACTACCGGCGCCCCGACCTGCTCACGCGCCACATCTTCTGATACGGGATCTCAAGTGATGTCCGGAAGTCGAGCGCGATGAGCATCGTCAGCGCCCGCGCGTCGCGTCCCTCGCGGTGGACCGCCGCTCGCGTCAGCGTGGTCTGGCGGAACTTCGACCTCCAGCTGACGACCTACGCCGCCCTGCTGCTCTGTTTCGGGCTCGCGATGGCGTACAGCAACACCGTGGCCACCGGCGACGCGATTCTCGATGGCGGATCGATCTTCCTGCGGGCGCTCATGTGGACCTCGATCGCGGTTGCCGTCTTCGTGACCGCATCCGTCTTCGACTATCACTGGCTGAAGACATTCGCGTGGCCGCTCTACCTCGTCCAGATCGGCCTGCTCATCGTCACCCTGGCGATCGGCGGCGGCGTCGGCGGCACGTCGCGCTGGGTATCGATCTTCGGCCTGCAGTTCCAGTTCAGCGAGCTCGCGAAGGTCCTGATGATCATCGTGCTCGCGAACTACCTCGGCAGCCGGGCCGGCAAGCTCGGCTCGCTGTGGCAGATGGTCGGCGCGGGCGTCCTCGCGGGACCGCCGTTCATCCTCGTCCTCCTGCAACCGGACCTCGGCACGGCGCTCGTCTTCGGCGCGATCCTGATTGCCACGCTGTTCATGTCGGGCGCGAGCCTGCGCTGGCTCGGGATCGGCTTCGCCGCGGCGATGGCTGCGCTGCCATTCGTGTGGACCTACGTCCTCGCCGATTACCAGAAAGCTCGACTCACCTCCTTCCTGAACCCGCTCGCCGACATCCAGGGCGCGGGATACCAGCTCTACCAGGCCCAGATCGCAATCGGGGCTGGCGGATGGTTCGGGCTCGGCCTGACGAACGGAACGCAGAACGCTCAGGGCCTGCTCCCCGTGCAGGACACGGACTTCGTGTTCGCGATCCTGGCCGAGGAGCTCGGCTTCGTCGGCGCGCTCGTGGTGATGGGCCTGTTCGTCGCGCTGCTGTGGCGCGTGCTGGTGGCAGGCTGGCGATCGAAGGACCCGTTCGGGACGATCTTCGCGTGCGGCGTGGGCGCGATGCTGCTGTTCCAGCTCTTCGTGAACGTCGGGATGGTCATCGGGATCATGCCCATCACGGGCATCCCGCTGCCGTTCATCAGCCACGGCGGGGCCTCGCTGATCTCGATCGCGCTCGCGCTCGGGCTGCTGCAGAGCATCAACATCCGGCAGGGCCGCGCCGAGTGGTGAGCTCGAGCCGCCTGACCATCGGCTCGATCGTCATTCGGGTCGATGACCTCCAGAAGCAGGCCGCCTTCTGGGAGGCCGCGCTCGGGTACCTGCGTCGCCCCGAGCCTGATGACACTTCGCAGATGCTCGTGCCGCCGCCCGGGAGGAGCGGACCGAACGTCAACCTCGACGTTCGGCCGGCGCAGCCGCAGGTGCCGCCACGGATCCACCTCGACCTCTACGCCGCCGACCAGAAGGCGGAGGTGGAGCGACTGCTCGGCCTCGGCGCGACGCGCGTCGACTGGACGCCGCCGGCCGGCGCGGACTTCGTCGTGCTCGCCGATCCCGAGGGCAACCGCTTCTGCGTGATCGACACGGGGAGCCACGATTGACGCTCCATCGGGCTTGGGAATACAATCCCCGACCTTGCCCCGGCATCGCCGAGGCGCCATTTCCTGATCGACGGCTGCGGCGTGCCGCTGCGCGACGACAATCACGCCCAGGGGTTCCATGTACGCAGTCATCGAGACCGGCGGAAAGCAATATCGCGTCGAGGTCGGGACGGAGCTCGAGGTCGAGCTCCTCGACGGCGGCGCCGGCGACTCGATCGCCTTCGATCGGATCCTCCTGATCGCCGACGGCGATGCCGCCTCGATCGGTCGCCCGGTTGTCGCCAACGCGAGCGTCTCCGGCGAGATCCTCCGCCGCGATCGCGGCGAGAAGCTGATCAGCTTCAAGTACCGTCCGAAGGCGCGCCGGCGCGTCAAGAAGGGCCATCGCCAGGAGCTGACCGTCGTCCGGATCAGCGACATCGTCCTCGACGGCAAGAGCGCCGCCAAGGAATACGCCGCGGCCGAGCAGCAGAAGCAGACCGAGCGCCAGCGCCTTCAGGAGGCCGCGAAGAAGCAGGCCGAGCAGGATGCGGCGCTTGCCGCGAAGCTCGCCGCCGACGCGAAGCCCGCCAAGTCTGAGAAGGCGCCGGCAAAGGGCGAGGCGAAGAGCGACGCGAAGGCCACGAAGCCTGCCGCGAGGACCGCCACGAAGCCCGCCGCGAAGCCCGCGGCCAAGGCGTCCACGAAGACCACCACCAGCAAGGCCGCCAAGGCCGATACCACCGACAAGGGGGCCGCGAAGAAGGCGGCACCCAGGTCCAAGAAGAGCGAGTAAGCCCAGATGGCACACAAGAAGGCGGGCGGCAGCGTCAAGAACGGCCGCGACAGCGTTGGCCAGCGGCTCGGCATCAAGGCCGGCGACGGCCAGACCGTGACCGCGGGCTCGATCATCGTTCGCCAGCGCGGCATGACGTTCCTTGCCGGCGAGGGCACGGACCTCGGCGGCGACTACACCCTCTTCGCGACGACGGCCGGGAAGGTCAAGTTCGAGTACGCGAAGAAGGACAAGAAGCGCGTCCGGGTGATCCCGGCGGAGACCGAGGCAGCACAGGCATGAAGGCCGACATCCATCCCAAGTACTTCGAGGCCAAGGTCCACTGCGGATCGTGCGGCCGTGAGTGGACCGTCGGGTCCACCCGCCAGGAGCTGCGCGTCGACGTCTGCGGCAACTGCCACCCGTTCTACACGGGCACGCAGAACATCATCGACACGGCCGGCCAGGTCGAGCGGTTCCAGAAGCGTCTGGAGCGGCAGGTCCGGGCCTAGGACGATCGGGCCGACGCGCGGCCCGACGATCGGGCTGGCCGGAGGTCGCGACCTCGGCCGGTAGACTGCCCGAGTCATGGCACGGTTCAGCTACGGCGGTCAGGCCCTCATCGAGGGCGTGCTCATGCGCGGTCGTGATGCGATCGCGGTCGCCTTCCGCCATCCCGACGGCCACATCGTCTGGGCCAGCGAGTCGCTGACCGCGGGCGTCCACGGTTCGCGCCTGTCCAAGGCGCCGTTCGTCCGCGGGCTCGTCGTGCTCTACGAGACGCTCATCGTCGGCACGCGCTGGCTGATCCGCAGCGCGAACATCCAGGCCAGCGCGGACGGCGTGGAGCTCGGGCGCGGGTCGATCGCCCTGATGCTCGGGTTCACGCTCCTGCTCGGCGTCGGCGTGTTCTTCCTGCTCCCGCTGTTCGTCGCGACGCTGACCACGGCGAGCGTCCAGCAGGACTGGGTCCAGCACGTCGTCGAGGGCGTCGTGCGGGTCGGGATCTTCCTCGGCTACCTCGCCGTGATCGCCCGCATGCCCGACATCAAGCGCGTGTTCATGTACCACGGCGCCGAGCACATGACGATCCATGCGCTCGAGGCGGGCGACCCGCTCACCACCACGAACGTCCGCAAGTACCCGACGGCGCATCCCCGCTGCGGCACGGAGTTCCTCGTGGTCGTGATCATCCTGTCGATCTTCATGTTCAGCCTGGTGGGCCGGCAGAGCCTGCCGGTCATGATCGCGAGCCGGATCCTGCTCATCCCGGTGATCGCCGGTGTCGGCTACGAGATCCTCAAGCTCGGCGCAAGGTTCCGGAGCAACCCGCTGGTCAAGGTCCTCATCGCGCCCGGCATCCTCGTCCAGATGATCACCACGAAGCAGCCCTCCGACGATCAGATCGAGGTCGCGATCGTGTCGATGCAGCAGGCCCTGGAGGCGGACGGCGAGCCG
>DATAIB010000189.1:0-2957 GCA_036262855.1 Candidatus Limnocylindrales bacterium | reverse complement strand
TCGTACCCGTGGTCGTGCGCGGCGTATTGGTCGCCGGGGCCGTTGGACCAGGCGCCGGCGTCGAGGCCCTGCTCGCGGAGCCGCCCGGCGAGGTCCGTCATCCGCCGATGCCCACCCCGATGATCCGGCCGACGATATAGGTCACGCCGGCGGCCGCCGCGCCGATGCCCAGCTGGCGCAGGCCGCTGAACAGCATGCCGCGCCCCGTCAGGAGGCTCACGACCGCGCCGACCGCGAACAGCGCCACGAGGCTCAGCCCGAGGCTGATCAAGAATGCCGCCGAGCCGGTCGCGATCAGGTACGGCAGCACGGGGATCGCGGCGCCGACGCCGAACGCCACGAAGGAGCCGCCCGCGGCGCCCCACGCGGAGCCGAGCTCGTCGGGATCCAGCCCGAGCTCCTCGCGGATGAGCGTGTCGAGCGCGTGCTGCGGGTCCTTGAACATCCGCGCCGCGATCGTCTTCGCCTCGTCCTCGGTGAAGCCCTTCGAGCGATAGACGAGGGCCAGCTCGGCCTCCTCCTCCTGGGGCATGGCCTCGAGCTCCGCGCGCTCGAGGGCGATCTGGCGCTCGAACAGCTCCCGCTGCGACTGCATCGAGATGTACTCGCCCGCGGCCATCGAGAACGATCCCGCGAGGAGGCCGGCGATGCCGGCGAGGAGCACGAACGGGCCCTCGCCACCGGATGCGCCGGCGATGCCCATGACGAGCGCAAGGTTCGACACCAGGCCGTCCGAGACACCGAAGATGACCGCACGCAGCGTCCCGGAGCGGCCCGCCCGGTGCCAGCGCTCACGATCGGCGATGTCGGTCGGTCGGCGCACCGGGTGGGCGGACGAGGGATGGCCGGCCGCCGTCGCCGGCGAGCTCAGGCGCTGCCAGATGGCCGCGTGTTCGCGCTCGTCGGCCGCGATCGCCTCGACCTCGGGCGCGCCCTGCGCCTTGTAGGTGTCCTCCTCGTCGCCTTCGAGCGCCTGCACGAGGTCGCGGACCGCATGCGTGCCGAACAGGCGGGCAAGGAGGAGGATCGTCCGGATCCGGAAGCGCGGCCGTCCCTCGGCTTGGGGCACGTCCGCGCCGAGCTCGCGCAGCTTGGCCGCCCACACGTCGGCATGGCGCCGCTCGTTGCCGGCGATCGTCCGGAATGCCTCGGCCCGTCGGGCGTCCTTCTCGATCGAGGCGAGGCCGTCGTACAGGACGATCGCGTCCCGTTCGAGCTTGAGGTTGTCGAGGCTTTGGGCGACGTCGATCGGGGCCATGGCTGAATCGTAGCCGCCATCGGATTCGCCGCCAGCGCCGTTCGGGCCCTTCTGGCCATCCCTACAATCCGGCGCGATGGCCACCCCCGCGCTCCGCTGGTTCGGTGCGGCGGATGTCGTCGCCTCGATGCCGCCGCTCGAGGAGCGCCTGCGCCTGGCGGAGAAGACGATGGTCGCGCTCGCGACCCCGGACGCGAGCCAGCTTCCGCCCAAGATCGCGATCCACCCGCGGCCAACGGATTCGTTCGTCCACGCGATGCCGGCCCACCTCCGCGACGCGACGCCCGACGGAGATCTGGTGGGCATGAAGTGGGTCGCCGGCTACGCGACGAACAACGCGCGTGGGCTGCCGGGCATCTCCGCCGTCGTGGTGTTGAACGACCCTGAGACCGGCCTGCCCGTCGCGATGCTCGATGGTGCGCCCATCACCGCCGAACGAACCGCGGCCGTCTCCGGGGTGGCCGTGCGCCGGTTCGGGCCGCAGGCCGGCCCCGACGGCTGGCCGAGCGGGTCGCCCGTGCACGTCGCGATCATCGGTGCCGGCGTGCAGGGCCACTCCCACCTGCCGATGTTCGGCGGCGTCCTGCCCGGCTGCACGGTCCACCTGTTCGATCGCGACCCGGCCCGCGCCGCCGCGCTTGCCGGTGCGGCGCGCGTGACGCCCGGAATCGGCGAGACGCTCGTGCACCACGCCGCGCGCGAGGCCGTCGAGGCCGCGGACGTCGTGCTCACGGCGGCGTCCTTCGGGCCGGCGAGCGAGCGCCAGCAGATGACGAACGCGTGGCTCCGACCCGGCGCCACGGTGATCCCGATCGACTACGCCACGTACTGCAACGCGGAGGTCCCGCGCCAGGCGGCCCTCTTCCTGGTCGACCAGCGCGAGCAGTACCTCGCGAACCGAGAGGCGGGCAACTTCGACAACTACCCCGACCCGATGGCCACGATCGGCGAGGCGATCATCGCGGGCACGCCGCGACCGGCGGGTCGCGTGGTCGTGACCCATCTCGGCGTTGGCCTGTCCGATCTCGTCTTCGCAGATGCCATCGTCCGAGCCGCGGTCGCGGCCGGGCGCGGCATGCTCCTCGACCGCTAGCCCCAGCCGCTTCAAAGGCAAGGAGACTCGCCGGTGCGACGTGTCGGACGCGTGGTGTCAGGCCTGATCCAGCTGGTTGCCGTGGTGCTGATCCTGGCGATCATCGCGGTCGTCGTGATGGGCGCGATCTTCACCCAGCGCGGCTGGGCCCAGACCACGGGAACGATCGTGCTCGATGGACTCCACCACCCGGTCACCGTGACCCGCGACAGCGCCGGGATCATCCAGATCACCGCCGACGACCGCCATGACCTGTTCATGGCCCAGGGCTACAGCCACGCGCAGGAACGCATGTGGCAGATGGAGGTGTCCCGGCGCATCGGGGCCGGCCGGCTGTCCGAGCTGTTCGGCGCCGGGCAGCTCCAGAAGGACACCTACATCCGGACCCTGGGCTGGCGCGATGCCGCCCAGCGCGACCTCGACGCCATGTCCAGCGACACGAGGGCGATCCTGCAGGCGTACAGCGACGGCGTGAACGCGTGGATCACGGAGCACGACGGCAAGCTCTCGACGCCGTTCGTGGTGTCGGGCCTGAAGGCCGGGATCGGTGGCATCGGCGGCTACTCGTTGGAGCCGTGGACGCCGCTGGACACTGCCACGTGGCAG
>DATAIB010000188.1:0-2627 GCA_036262855.1 Candidatus Limnocylindrales bacterium | reverse complement strand
TCCGACCGCCATGAACAGGCCCATGCCCATCTCGGTGGCCTTCTCGGGGCCGATGACGTCGATCCACAGGTCGTGCTTCTCGGCGAGCGTCCAGGCCTCCTCGGCCATGACCTCGGGGCTGACGTCGTTCGAGGACCGGTTGGCGAGGGTCCGCGCGATGTTCGCGCCCTCGCCGATGATCACGCCCTTCTCACCGGCCTTGACCAGCGCCGCGGTCTCCGTGTCGGTCGCGATGAGCGTCAGCGTCTCGAGCTTCGGCGGTCCGTCCTTGAAGCCGTCGCGGTAGATCTCCTGGGGCTCGTAGTGGCCCTCGACGACGCCACGCGCCACGAGCTGGGCGACCAGCTCGGCGCCACCGTCGAGCGCGGCTGCAAGCGGCGAGATCCAGATCGCGATCGAGGTGACGGATCGGCCGGCGAGGCGGCGCTCCGCGGCGGCCGCGAGCTTGACGACGGTCTCCCGATCGAGCGTCGCCGCATCGCCCGCGCCGACGATGAGGATGCGGCCCGCTGCCGCCTCGCCCGCGTTCGCCAGCGACGTCTTGAACCGCTTCGTGGACAGCTCGCCGAACTTCTGGAGCGCGGAGAGCTCGCCGCCCGTCCGCTTGTCCAGCTCGGCGAGCGGGCCCGTGAAATCGGGCTTGCCGAGGATCGGCACGACGAGGACGTCGGCCTTGACATCCCACGGCTGGTCGCTGACGACGCGGAGCTGCACTGGGGGTTCCTCCGGACGAGAAATCTGGGCAGGAGACGTGGGCCCGAGTGTACGGCGCGGTGGCCCGCTAGCCCGCGGCCCCTGCTTCGGTGCTCCCGCCCGTCACGCCATTCAGCGCGTCGTCGATGCGACCGTGCGCGTCCTCGATCGCGAGCACCGCCTGGGTCAGGCCGCCGCGCGCGACCTCGGACACGATCACGATGATCGTGCGCCGGTCCGGCGGCAGGTTGTTGAAGGCGATCTGCTCGTCGCGCCGCGCCGCCTGGACCTCGAGCGTGATCTTGCCCTTCGACTTGACGAGCGCCTTGTAGAGCGTCTCGAGCGCAATGTCGTACGCCCGATCGCGATCGATCCATTCGTCGAGCACCGTCCGGTCCGGGCTCGAGATCAGCCGCGCGCGCAGGTCCTGGATCTGGTCGACCGTGTCGAGTGCCTCGGCGAGCAGGGGCAGCGTGGCGGCGTACTTGCCGGCGACGCCCAGCTGGGTCGCGGCCACGACGGTCTGGTCGTGATGGCTGATGAGCGAGGTCACTTCAGCCGCGTCCACTGCGCGACCCGTCACGGACCGCCATTGGCTCGCGACGCCCGCCGCCGCGTCGACCGCGGCGAGGATCGCCGCGCGGCGGACGAGCGTGGCATTGCTGTACTCGATGGCCGCGGTCGGGCCATCACCCGGCAGGCCGACGAGGGAGGTGCGCAGCGCCTTCGTCTGGTCGTCGATCCGTGTCGCGACAGCGCCGCCATCCTCGAGGGCCGCGCGGAGCCGCGACGCATCCGTGCTCGCGACCTCGCTGAGCGCGGTCTTCGCGTCCGTGGCGAGCTTCGTGATGTCGGCGGCGATCGCCTGGAGCTGCTGCGCGGCGACGTCCAGGCGGGCGCTGATCGCCGCGTCGCCGTCCCACGTGAGCTCGGCGCGCGCCGGGCTGCCGGGCGCGTGGAAGGTCTGCCCGAGGAGGCCCGCGCCGCTGATCGCAAGGAGGGCCAGCAGGCCGGTCCACGCGGCGCCGCGCACGAGGCGCAACAGGATCGACAGCGGACGGGCGGGCGCGCTCGACATGCGGCGGGGATCGTAGCATCGGGGCATGACGGCTCCGGGCTCGGCGCTCGATCAGCTCCCCGCGGCAACGCGCTGGCTGCTGCGCGCCATGCCGAAGGCGGAGCTCCACCTGCACCTCGATGGCTCGCTGCGGGTCGAGACGGCCCTCGAGCTGGCCCGCACGCGGGGCGTCGAGGCGCCGACCACGTGGGATGGGATGTTCGCGGCGCTCGTCGCGCCGGCGGTCTGCCGCGACCAGGCGGAGCTGATCCGCGCCTTCGACCTGCCGATCGCGCTCATGCAGGACGCCGATGCGCTGGAGCGCATCACCGCCGAGCTCGTCGAGACGAAGGCGGCCGAAGGCGTCCGATACGTGGAGGTCCGCTGGGCGCCGCTCCTGCACGTGCGTCGCGGACTCTCGGCACACGACGGGATCGAGGCGGTCGTGCGCGGCGCCGAGGCCGGAGCGGCGCGGACGGGAACCGCCGTCCGGCTCATCTGCACGGCGATGCGCTCGCACGAGCCGGCGGCCAACCTGGAGCTTGCCCGTGTCGCCACGCGCTTCCGCGACCGCGGGCTCACCGGCTGGGATTTCGCCGGTCCCGAGGAGGCGTACCCGGATCCGCAGCTGCACCGGGAGGCCTTCGATGCGGCGCGCGCCGGCGGCCTCCGGATCACGCTCCACGCCGGCGAGTGGGGCGGCGCGCCGCAGGTCCGACGAGCGCTGGCGATGGAGCCGGAGCGGATCGCGCACGGGGTCGTCGCGGCCGACGATCCCACCCTCGTCGAGGAGCTTCGCGCGCGGGGCGTATGCCTGGACCTGTGCCCCAGCTCCAACGTGCAGGCGTCCATCGTCCCCTCGTTCGAGGCCTTCGGG
>DATAIB010000187.1:0-4713 GCA_036262855.1 Candidatus Limnocylindrales bacterium | reverse complement strand
AGCGTCTTCCCGAAACGCACATCCGAACGTGGTACGGTCCCGGCCGGGCCCGTAGCTCAGTGGCAGAGCAGGGGACTTTTAATCCTCGTGTCCTGGGTTCGAATCCCAGCGGGCTCACGAAGCCGCGTTCAGGCGCTGGCGACCTCGGGCATGCCCGTCGGGCGGCCTGCCGGCAGCCACTGCTCGATCACCTCGCGTGCGAACAGCTGGTCGACGACGAGCGCCGATGCCCCGATGACGCCGCCGAGGAGCCCGAGCGAGGCGCGCTGGATCAGCAACTGGCGCGTGGCGAGCGGAAGCGACCTCCCGTAGACGGTCTCGCGGATCGAGGCGAGCAGCTGGTCGCCGCTCTGCGCCACCCCACCGCCGATGATGATCAGCGATGGGTTGAAGAAGTTCACGACGCTCGCCAGCATGTTGCCGACCCTTCTGCCGGCTGCCTGCAGGAGGTCGACGGCAACGGGGTCGCCGAACGCCGCGGCCCGAGCGACATCCTCGGCGCTCAGCTCACCATGCTCGTCGTACGCGGCGCGAAGGCGCGCGCTTCGCCCCTCGAGCGCGGCAGCCTCGCCGTGGCGACCGAGGGCGGCTCCGCCGGCCAGCGCCTCGAGGCACCCGACGTTGCCGCAACGGCAGATCACCGAAGCGTCGTCGATGACCTGGATATGGCCCACGTCACCTGCGCTGCCCTGCGCGCCACGATGGAGGCGACCGTCCGAGATGATCCCGGCGCCGATCCCGGTCCCGATCTTCACCACAACCACGTTGTCGTGGCCCTGGGCAATCCCGGATCGCCACTCCCCGAGCGCCAGGACGTTGACATCGTTGTCGACCCAGACCGGTCCTCCGAACCGGGCTGCGAAGCGGTCGCGGATCGGATATCCGTCCCAGCCGGGCATGATGGGCGGCGAGATCGGGCGGCCCGACGCGAACTCGACGGGGCCCGGGACCCCGATGCCGATGCCCCAGACCGGACCAGCCGCGCCGCCCGTCGTCCGGTGGAGCTCGCTGAACAGGACCTCGACGCGACTCAGGACCTGATCCGGGCCGTTCGCGACGTCGGCCGGCTCCGCATAGTGGCCGAGGATGCGGCCGCCGAGGTCGGTGATGGCGACGGCGATGCTGGTCGCGCCGAGATCTGCGACGAGCACGTGGCCGGCGTTCGCACGAAAGCTGAGCTGGCGCGGCGGACGTCCGCCAGTGCTCGGCCCGGCCGCGCCCTCGACGATGAGGCCGCGGTCGATGAGCTCGCCCACGCGCTGGCTGACGATCGCGCGACCCAGGCCCGTCCGGTGCACCAGCTCGGAGCGCGATTGCGACCGTCCGAGCCGGACATGATCCAGGACGACGACGAGCGCATCGAGCGCATCGTCCGGGAGCGGAGGGCGGTTGCGACCCGCCGCAGGCTCCGCGGCGTCGGTCCCGAGGAACCCGTCCGCGTCCATCGTCCGGATGGTAGTGACTTCTTTCGGCCGCGTGCTAACTTTTGCACCTCGCCGTCAAATATCCTCGGGGCATGGCAATCACGCAGGTGACCCGCTGGCATCGATGAACGGACACACCAACAACGTCGCCCGACTCGGTGCCGCAGTGATCGGCACGGGGTTCATCGGCACGGTGCACGTCGAGGCGCTCCGGCGGATCGGCGTCCAGGTCCGTGGTGTTCTCGGCAGCTCGCCCGATCGAGGTCTGCGGGCAGCGGATGCGCTCGGCGTGGCGCACACCTACGCCTCGCTGGATGACCTGCTGGCCGACCCCGGCGTGGACGTCGTGCACGTGACGTCCCCGAACCACCTCCACCTCGCCCACGCCCGACGCATCCTCGAATCCGGTCGCCACATCGTCTGCGAGAAGCCGCTGGCAATGACCGCCACCGAGTCGAGCGAGCTGGTCGAGCTTGCGGCAGCCAGTGGCGTCGTCAACGCGGTCAACTTCAACAACCGCTTCTACCCGCTGCACCAGCACGTTCGCGAGATCGTGGCGGCGGGCGACCTCGGTGACGTCCGGTTCGTCACGGGCCACTACTTCCAGGACTGGCTGCTGCTGGAGACTGACTGGAACTGGCGGCTCGAGCCCGACAAGGGTGGCTCGCTCCGGGCGGTCGGCGACATCGGCTCGCATTGGCTCGATCTCGTGACGTTCCTGACCGGGCAGCGGATCGTCGCCGTCATGGCGGACCTCGCGACGTTCGTGACGACCCGTCAGCAGCCGCGCGGCCCGGTGGAGACCTTCTCCCGGGAGCGAAGCGCGGACACCGTGAGCCGGGAGATGGCCACGGAAGACGTCGCGTCCATTCTCCTGCGGTTCGAGAACGGCGCCCGCGGCGCACTCTCGGTGTCGCAGATCAGCGCCGGGCGCAAGAACTCGCTAGCCTGGGAGATCGACGGCTCCACGGACGCCGCGGCGTGGGATTCCGAGACGCCCGAGCACCTGTGGATCGGCCATCGCGATCGGCCCAACGAGATCCTGCTGCGTAATCCGGCACTGATGGGCCCGGCGGGGCGGGCCGCCGCGGCGCTCCCCGGCGGCCATGTGGAGGGCTTCGGGGACACGTTCGCCGCGCTGTTCCGCGCGATCTACGCCGACGTCGATCGCGGCCGGCCAAGCCCCAGACCGCCATATGCGACGTTTGCCGATGGCCACGACGAGATGCTGGTCGGCGACGCCATCGCGGAGAGCGCTCGCCTGGGCCGCTGGATCGACGTCGCCCGGGTGCCCGCACGAGTGGAGGTGCCGGCATGAGGCTCGGCCTGCTGACCGCTCCCTTCGCGGCGAGCGCGCTGGATGACGTCGCGGACTGGACGGCCGCAAATGGCTTCGAATCGATCGAGATCGCCTGTTGGCCGCGAGCCGTCGGCGAGGTCCGGCGGTACGCCGGCACATCCCACATCGACGTCGCGAACCTCACGAAGGGTCTCGCCGACGAGCTCGTCGGGCGGATGACGGAGCGGGGTCTCGTGATCTCCGGGCTGGGCTACTACCCGAACCCGCTCCACCCCGACGCGAAGCATCGCGAGATGGTGATCGGGCATCTGCAGCACGTCATCACTGCCGCCGAGCTGATGGGCGTGCCGCTGGTGAACACGTTCATGGGCGCCGATGCAGCCAAGACCCAGGACCAGAACTGGGCGGATGCCCTCCGAATCTGGCCGGACATCGTGGCATTCGCAGATGACCACGGTCGCAAGATCACGATCGAGAACTGCCCGATGCTGTTCTCGAACGACGAGTGGCCGGGCGGTCACAACCTCGCGACCACGCCCCGGATCTGGCGTCGCATCCTGGAGGAGTGGGGTGGGACGATCGGCCTGAACTTCGATCCCAGCCACCTCGTCCTGCAGATGATCGACATCCCGCGCTTCATCCGGGAGTTCGGCGCCCACATCCTGCATGTCCAGGCGAAGGATCTGTGGATCGACCGCGATGCACTCTACGAGCGCGGCGTCTTCGCGATGGGCATCGGCTGGCAGGTGCCCCGCCTGCCGGGCCTCGGCGACGTGGACTGGCCACCCCTGTTCGCGGCCCTGTGGCGCGCGGGGTATGACGGCGACGTCATCATCGAGCACGAGGACCGAGACTTCGAGAAGACCGACGACCTCGTCAAGCGCGGATTCCTGCTTGCCCGTGACGTCCTCCGGCCCTACATCAAGTGAGCGAGATGCCCTTCACGATCGAAACCCTCACCGAGCGACAGATCGCCAAGACGATCGATCACTCGTTGCTCCGCCCGGAGCTCGACGACGCGTTCATCGAGGCCGGCTGCCGGCTGGCAGCCGAGTACGACGTCGCCTCGGTCTGTGTCCGACCCGTCGACGTGGCCCGCGCGACGTCGCTCCTCGCGGGGACCGACGTCAAGGTCGGCACCGTCATCGGCTTCCCGCACGGCAGCTCGACCACCGCGACCAAGGTGTTCGAGGCCACGCAGGCGCTGGACGACGGGGCGTCGGAGCTCGACATGGTCATCAACATCGGCGCCCTCAGGTCCGGCCGCGACGCGGACGTCCAGGCTGACATCGCTGCCGTCGTGGAGGTTGCCCACGCTCGCGGCGCGATCGTCAAGGTGATCCTCGAGAACGCGTACCTGAACGACGACGAGAAGGTTCGCGGCTCGCGGCTCACAGAGGCGGCGGGCGCGGAATTCGTCAAGACCTCGACGGGCTTCGCTTCTGGCGGCGCAACGCACGAGGACCTGGCGCTGATGCGCAGGACGGTCGCGCCGCACGTGCAGGTGAAGGCGGCAGGCGGCGTCCGAACCCTCGACGCGCTCATCGACGTGATGAACCTCGGGACGACGCGAATCGGAGCGACGGCGACGAAGACCATCATCGACGACTTCCGGGCCCGGAAGGCGGGCGCGAAGCCGGCCGGAGAAGGCGCCGGGGTCGCTGCCGCGGCGTCCAGCGCAACGGGCGGCTACTGATGCCTGAGCGCCGGTTCGTTGGCATCGGGATGCTGGGCTCGGGGTTCATCGGGGAGTTCCACACCCTCGGCCTGCGCCACGTTCCCGATGCCCGAGTGGTCGCGAACTGGGGCGCGGGATCGGAGCGCCGAACCGCCTTCGGCGAGCGATTCGGAAGTCGGGCGCTGGAATCCATCGACGCGGTGTGCGCCGACCCCGAGGTCGACCTGGTCGTCGTGTCGCTCCCGAACCAGCTGCACCTGGCGGCGGTGCAGTCCGACGCGGCACACGGCAAGGCGGTTGCCTGCACGAAG
>DATAIB010000186.1:0-1915 GCA_036262855.1 Candidatus Limnocylindrales bacterium | reverse complement strand
GACTGGCGGTTCGAGGCATCCGCGAGCTCCAGGCGCGCGGCAGCGTCACAGAAGGCGCCGGCTGCGTCCCCGGGCGCCGAGGTGGCTCCGCCGGGTTTGGTCGTGGGCGCGCCGCCTGGACCGCAACCAAGGAGCAGGAAGCCCACCGCGAGGCTCGAGATGATGGCGCGGGCCACGCCACCACGGTGCTTCATCGTGAACTCCCCGATCGAGGTGTGGTTGCGCGGAGGCGGCCGAAGAGGAAGCCGATCACGAGCGTCATGAGCACGACGACGCCGATCAGCAGCAAGACGAGCGGGTCGAGGCTGGAGGCCGCCGTTCCCGCATCGACCGAGACCGGGCCAGCCCCTGCCGAAGGGTTCGCCGCGGACGAGGAGCTGGCATCCGGAAGCTGCGTGGCCGCGACCTCCGCTGACGGAGCTGCGCCGGCCGACAGCGTCGTGGGTGCGGCCGAAGTCGGGCCGTCAGTTGCCTCCGGGCCGGCGGTCGGGACGAGCGCGGGAGTAGCTGTGCTCGTCGGCACCGAGCTTGGTCGCGCCGTCGGCTTCGGTGTCGGCGTCGCTGTCACGAGGCGCTTGAAGGATGCGGTGAGATCCGTGGGGCCCGCGAGGACGAAGGTGCACTTCTGCGGCTTCCCGGCACACGGCCCGCTGTTCCAGTGGTCGAAGGCATAGCCGGCCTCGGGCAGCGCCGCGAAGCTCTGGCTCGTTCCGACGAGCCGATACGTTCGCAGGGCGGACTGGCCCGACTCGATGCACAGGTCGCCGCCGACCTCGCATGGGCCACCCCCGGTCGAATGATGGATCGTCAAGGTGACGAGCCCGAACACGGCCGTCAGGTCGGCGTCCTTCGTGACGGTGAACGAGCATGTCGCCGTGTGGGGGAAGTCGATCTCGCACGGGCTTCCGAGCCAGTAGCTGAACGGATAGCCGGTATCCGGGTGGGCGGTCAGGGTCGCGGTCGTGCCGTATTTGAAGACGCGGCAGATCGTTGCCGAGCCGGACGGCGTGCAGTGGTCGGCACCATCGTTGCTGGTCACCGTGCCCGGGCCCTGTGGCCCGGCCTGGACCCGATAGGACGTCAGGGTGAAGGACCCGGCGACGGTCGTCGTCCCACCGGACGCGGTGTCGAAATGGACCGGCAGTGCGGCGTTGCTGCCCGTCGCCGCGCACCCGTTGAACCCGTTCGTGCACGCATACGTGCCAGGTCCCGGGTTGAACGTCAGCGTGACGTCGTATGAGGTCTGGAAGTTCGGCAGGACGTAATGCTCGCTGCAGTCGCCGCTCGGGATGAAGTTCGACCACGAGCAATCGATGCCGCCGTCGTCGCTGGTCACGCGGCCGGTTCCGTCGCCGAGGTCGCCGCTCGAGACCAGGGAGATCGACAGCGTGTGCTCCCACGACGCGGCGACCGGACGCGGCGTGACCGCAGTGCCCGCCAGCGCCAGCGCAGCGGCTGCGAGGACGACTGCGAACGAACGCGGGATGCTGGGGCGCGAGCCACGATCCTCGGGCGTTGTCATGGGAGGTGCTCCACCACCCGCTTCGCAAGTCGATCCTGGGTGTCCTTCGGTTCGCCGAACGCGACGTACTGGATGTTGAACATGGTGTCGCCCTTCCGGACGAACAGGTCGCCCGCGGCGTCGCTCTCGAATGCCTGGTCACCGATCCCGGTCACGGTCTTGCCGGTCATGTACGGCACCAGCTGCTCCCAGGTTGGGCTTCCGCCCGGTGGCGTCACGCCGAGCACGATCTGCCACGTCGCGCCGGTGACCGTCCATTCGCAGGCACTCGGAAAGATCGAGTCGGGCGGGCTCGGCAGCACCTTGGCGACTGGGTAGCCCGTGATCTCCTTGATGTCGTCATTGGTGAGCAGCGTGCACGCATCAATCGCGCCGGCGGCGGGTGAAGGGTTC
>DATAIB010000185.1:0-1816 GCA_036262855.1 Candidatus Limnocylindrales bacterium | reverse complement strand
TCGGATCTGGTCGTACGCGGCCTGGATCGCAAGGAAGCGCGGAACGGCCTGCTCACCGGCGGAGTCGGGGTGGAACGTCTTGGCAAGACGCCGGTACGCCCGCTTGACCTCCGCCGACGACGCTCCGGCCTCGAGGCCGAGGGTGCGGTACGGATCGAGGATGGGTTCAGGTCGGGCGGGCACGGTCAAAGCCTACGCGCGACGCGGCGCGCGAGCCGCCACGCAGCGCCTCAGCGGTGGAGCTCACCGATGGGTGCGAGCTCGAACGCCGCGACCGCGCCGGCGACTTCCCGGCCGTGCGGGTCGGGCGAGATGGGCACGTGGTAGCGACTCAGCATGCGCAGCGGTTGGCCGTCGAGCACGCCTGCCTGGACGAGTGCCTCGACGGCTGCCGCCGACGTCGCCCGGTCCGCGGCGCCGCCATCCTCGACCTTGAGCGCCATCCCGGTCGCCCCGGCTGCGCCGCCTCGGGAGCGGGGTCCGGGGAGGATCGCGAAGCAGCGCAGCCCCTCGGCCCCACCCTTGGCCGCGATGCGGCCGGGCAGCGCCTTGGCAATGGAGGTGTCGAGCCGTTCCCGCGTCCCGCCGACCATCTCGGGATGGGCCAGCATCGCGTCGCGAACGATCGTCATCGAGCCCGCGACAGCCGCCCTCGGATCGGACGCGGCCACGGCCGATGGGTCGGCGAGGAAGGCATAGGCGCGCGCGATCTCGCGGAGCGGGAATGCGTATGTCGGGACGCCGCAGGCATCGACGCCCGCGATCAGCTGCTCCGGGTCGACCCCAAACGCGGTGGCGATGGCCTTGCGCGCCGCGATCTGCGCGGGATGCTCGTCCAGCCAGTAGCCGTCGGGATCCCAGCCGCCGAGCCGCGACAGCATCAGGAACGAGGCGTGGTAGCCGGAGCACATGTGCCGGATCTCCCCGGGTCGCTCGCCGTCGCGCGCGAGCCGGGCAGCCGTCAGGGCATCGATCGGCGCGCCCTCGGTCGATAGGCGTAACCCCGCCTGCGACACGTTCGTCCGTCGGAACATGCCCTGCAGCGTTCGAACATGCAGGTCCTCGCCGGAGTGGCTCGCCGACATGACCGCGATCTCCGCGGGCTCGAGCTCGAACGCCTTCAGGCCCCCGGCTTCGAGCAGCGCGAGCACGCCGAAGGGCTTGACGGCGGAGCGCAGGTTGACGAGGTGATCGGGGTCGCCGAGGGCCCTGAGCATCCGCCCGCCCGCGTCGACCTCGACGATGTCACCGCGATGGACGCTCTCCTCGACGCCGTTGCGCATCTGGCGCACGAGGACCGGCGGAGCGGTCCTGCGGGGCTTCGAAACCGGGGCTGCACCGGCCCTGGAAGCTGCTCCGGAACGCCGCGCGCGGACGGCGTCGGCGGGCTGGGCGGGCACGGCGTGAGGGTACTCCCGCCGATGCTAGGATGCCGCTCGATGCCCCCTGACGACATGCCCCGGACCCTGCACGTCTCGCAGCATCCGGCCGTGCTCCACAAGCTCGCGATCCTGCGCGACGAGAAGACCGAGCCGAAGAAGTTCCGCGAGGTCGTTCGCGAGCTGTCCTGGCTCCTCGGCTACGAGGCGCTGGCGGATGCGCAGGTCCGAAGCCGCAAGGTCACCACGCCGATCGAGACGATGGACGGCCACGAGCTCGGTGAGCGCATCGGGCTGATCCCGATCCTGCGCGCGGGCCTCGGGATGGTCGACGCGATGCTGGAGCTCATGCCGACCGCCGAGGTCTGGCACCTCGGCCTGTTCCGGGACGAGCGGACGCTCCGCCCGGTCGAGTACTACAACAAGCTCCCGGACTC
>DATAIB010000184.1:0-10458 GCA_036262855.1 Candidatus Limnocylindrales bacterium | reverse complement strand
CGTCGACACCGTCCGCCTCGAGACGGGCGAGCAGCTCGGGGTCGACGGAATCGCCGTCGCCGATCCAGATGTCGATGGCCAGACGCAGGCCCTCCGCGTGGCGCGCCCCGCCGTCCGCTGCCACGACGAGCTCCACGCCGTCCAGCCAGCCGGGCCACGTGGTGTCGAGGAGGTCGCGGCTCGGGACGTCGCCGTCGGCGAGCACGATCGCGCCGCGCGAGCTCGTCACCGACGGAGCCGCCCTGCTCAGGCTCGGCCGGCTGCCGCCGGCCGCTCGCTCGTCTCGCCCAGCAGGTCGTCGACGAATGCCGCGACGCTGGGGAAGATCGCCGATGCGCCCGCCTCGCGGAGGTCCTCGGGGCGCCAGTTGACCGACTCGATCCCGATCCCGACCGCGCCGACCGCGCGGGCCATGCGCATGTCGTCGGGCACGTCGCCGATGTAGCGGGCCGTGGCAACGCGGTCCCGGCGCTCCAGTCGCTCGAGCACGTGGAGCAGCGGTTCCGGGTGGGGCTTCGGCGAGAACTCGTCGTTCCCGAACACCCGCACCGTCAGGTAGTCGGCGACGCCGAGCCGCTCGATCTGCTCGGTCACGACGTCGCGGTCGCCCGCGGTCACGAGGCCCAGCACGAAGCCGGCGTCCGACAGGCGCCGCAGCGATTCAGCGGAGCGCGGCAGCAAGCTCGCTTCGCCGGCGAGCCGGTACAGCTCCAGCCAGCGCGCGCCGACGTGCTCGAGCTTGTCGTCCGGGACCCCGAGCCGCTGGTACATGAGCCGCCAGTCCGGGATGTAGGCGGAGCGGTAGAGGTCCGGATCGAACGGCAGGCCGTGCTCGGCGAGCACGAGGCGATTCGCCTCGTAGATCGCGGGCAGCGTGTCGATGAGGGTGCCGTCCCAGTCGAAGACGATCGCGTCCATGGACGACCGATCCTAACCGCTCCCGGCGCCCATCCCCGCTTGCTATCCTCCGCGACGTGCCGATCACCCTCGTGCACCCGGCCGTCCAGCGGGTGCTGGACGTCGCCGCTCGCAAGGGCGTGACCCTGGAGGTCATGACCTTTCCCGACAGCACGCACACCGCGGCCGATGCCGCGCGCGTGGTGGGCGCCGAGATCGCCCAGATCGTGAAGTCGCTGGTGTTCGTGACCACGAACGAGGACGGCTCCCTCGAGCCGATCGTGTGCCTCGTCTCCGGATCCAATCGCGTGGACCTCGAACGGCTCGCGGCCGTCGTCGGCCGGCGCGACGTCCGGCGGTCGACCGCGAAGGAGGCCGATGAGCTCACGGGCTACACGATCGGGGGCATCCCGCCCTTCGGCCACCGGCAGCGGACCCGCGTGATCATGGATCCCGACCTCAGCCTGTACGAGACCGTGTGGGCCGCCGCGGGACTTCCGACCGCGGTGTTCCCGGTGGCGCCGGCCGTGCTCCGGATGCTCGCCGACGCTCACGTCGCCCCGATCGCCGAGGAGCCGCCGGCAGCCCAGGCCTCGTAGGCGGCCACCGTGGCTGCCGAACCGCACGACGCAACGGTCTCCTATCCCGGTGGCCTGCGTGCACGCTGGCGCTGGGGTGGCTCCGGGCAGGCCGCAGCCGTGTTCGCGTTGTCCGAGGCCGGCGGGTCGCTCGTGGATCTCGGTCCCGAGGTGTCCCCCGCGCCGGACGAGCTGTGCCGCGCGGAGCTCCGGGTCGATGGTCCGGCGGGCGGTTGGTCCGTGCGCCTCGCGTCGCGTATCAACGACGAGCCGGCGGCGCAGCTCTGGGACACCGCTGGCCAGCTGGTCGTGAAGTACGGCTTCCACGCGTACGGGCTCGCGGCGCGCACGGGCGCGCGCGAATGGATCCACCGCTCGGCGACGCCGCTGCTCGCGGTGTTCACGTCGTCACGCCTTCGCCACGTGATCCTCCAGGCCGAGCTGGAGACGTTCGCCGTCGAATCCGACGGAACCGTCGCCTGGCGGATCGCGCACACGGACGTCGTGACGGAGGCGTCGATGGTGGGTGGCCGGCTCGTGCTGACCGCCTACGGGGGCGGCGTCCAGGCGCTGGATCCCGCGACGGGGCGCAGCGCGTAAGGCGAGATGCATGCCCGCCGCCAGTTGTGGACCGGGCGTGGACAAGCCGAGGTACGGCGGCGAATCTCGTGGGTAAGTGGGATTGATCCGCCGCGATGCGGCACCTAATGTTGTCACCAGCCCGGAGGGGCTGAGCGACACTAACGACCGCGATCACATCAAGGTCCACGTGTTGGGTAGGTTCCTCCGGGCCCTTTGATTCCCGCCCCCCTATGATCCGGGCGTGGGTCCCCTCCTCCTCTCGACCGTCGGTTTCGTCGCGCTCATCGTGGCGACGGCGATCCTCCGCAGCTTCGGGCCGCGGTACCGAATCGGGCGCCTGCTGGCCGTTGCGCCGCACGTCTCCATCGCCGAGGCGAGGGCGATCGCGGAGTCCGGCAAGCCGCGCTACGTCCGCATCGATGGCCGCCTCGACAGCGAGGACGACTGGGAGGACGACGACCACCGGCCGCTCGTCCTGCGACGCACTTCGTACGCCTGGCGGCCAGCCGCAGGGGGGCGCTGGCGGGCGTTCGATGCTCGGCTCGAGGTGGTGCCCTTCGTCGTGCGTGAAGGCCTCGACGAGATCGCAGTCGACGCCGCCGACATCGCCGAGGGACTCGTGACGGTGCCCCGCCAGCGGGTCGGGAAGGCTGCCGACCTGGAGGCCATGACCGCCGCGGGCATCGATCCCACCGCCGAGGCGCGCATGGAGATCGGGTACGTGTCGACCGTCGACCACGCGGCGGTGCTCGGCGTTCCGCAGCGCGGGAAGGGCGGCGAGCTCGTCATTGCCTCCGGCATGGGACGCCCGCTGATCATCTCGATCCTCGAGGACGGAGAGGCCATGCGGGTGCTGACCGGCGGCGCGACCGGCCGCTCGCGCATCGCCATCGCCGCACTCATCGTGGCCGGCATCTGCTTCAGCGCTGCCGTGGCGTGGTGGCTGCTGGACGCCGTCGTGGGCGGCGGCGCTGCAGCGGCAGTTGCCGCCAGCCCGGACCCGACCGCCCGTCCGGGGACGGATACGCGGACGAGCGGCGGCGGCCCCGGCCTGGTCGGGAATCCGCTGTTCGCCGTGCTGGTCGTCGGCGCGGTGGCGATCCTGAGCGTCGCGGGCAGCCTCGCCTGGATTCGGCTGACGAAGCCTCCGCGCTGACCGCCCCCACAGGCTCGCCCGGGCGTCCCGCGCGATGCCAGGACGCACCGTTCGGAGGGTCGCACGGCCTTCACCGGTACTTTCGTCCCATTGGCAAGAAATGTGGGGTACCTAGGCTCGCCTCGTAACCTCACGAATCTTGCGGGGGACTCAGGGGTTGGCGAAGTTGGATCTGCACCATCCGCGTCCGCTCGATGCGACGCTCAGCGTCACGCGCGCGGCCGAGGTGCTCGGGGTGCATGCGAACACGGTTCGCGCGTGGAGTGACGCGGGCCGGCTTCGCTATTACCGGATCAACCCCCGCGGCGATCGCCGCTACAGGATCGGCGACCTCCATCGCTTCCTGAGCGGCCTCGACGCGACCGGACGGCCGTCGCCCCTCGCCGAGGACCCGCGCGCACCCGAGACGGCGCGTCGCGGCACGACCCCGCGCACGTCGGACCGCTCGGTGCCGCTCGAGGAGCACGAGGCGATGCTCGAGCTCGTCGGCGAGCTCTCCGCGCTCAGCGGCTCCGCGATCCGCGACGCGCTCGCAAACCCGGGCGCGCCCCTGAGCGCTGCCGTGCAGGCGATCCAGGCGGCACTCGGAGCGTCCCAGGTCTCCGCCTGGCGGCTCGAGGACTCGCGGCTCCTGCCGGCCGCCTCTGCCGGGACCGCCACCCACGCGCTCGTCCAGCGCCCGAGCTCCTACGGCGTCCTGCGCGCCGCGCTGGCTGCGCCGTCGGCGGTGATCGAAGCCGACACCACGACCCACCTGTCCGTCACGAACCTGCCGGGTCGGGAGATCGCGATGGCGATCCCCGGCGAGGCAGGCACCTGGGGCGTCCTGCTCATCGTCCGCGCCGACACCGGGACCCTCGGCGATACCGAGCGGGCGCTCATCCAGGTCGCGACGACCGCGGTCGGCAACGTGGTGCGCGCGGCCTCGTCCGCAGCCGCGGTGGCGCACAAGCTCCAGCGCGCCGACGCGCTCCGGCGCGTGACCAGCGACATCGGCAGCCGGCTCGACCTCGACGACATCCTGGGGCGCGTGATCGACCACGCAACCGTGCTGTTCGGGGCCGACCGGGTCGCGGCGTTCCTGTTCGAGGAGGACGGTGGCCGGCGGATGGCGGCCTCGCACGGGCTGTCGCCCGCGTGGATCAAGGCCGTCTCCACGGTCGAAGGGCTGACGCTCGGCGCCGTCGCGATCGCGGCCCGCCGACCGATGTTCGCCGTCCACTTCGCGGACGACCCGCGAGCGGGCGCGCTCCGTGCCGCCGCGGTGCAGGAAGGTTTCGACACGATGGCCATCGCACCGCTGCTGGCCGGCGATGGACCTGATGCGCTCGGCATCCTCGGCGTCTACCACGATGCGCCGCACCCGTGGACCGAGGATGAGCTCGAGACGATGGCCGCACTGGCTGTCCAGGCCACCGTGGCGATCAAGGCGGCCGGCAACTACGCGCAGCTCGCCACATGGGCCGCTCAGCTGCAATCGATCCAGGCCCTCGGCGTCCGGCTCAGCGGCCTCACGAGCGTCACCGACATCGGCAACGCGATCGCGACCGAGCTCCGCGAGCTGATCGACTACCACAACGTGCGCGTCTATCGCCTCCACGGCGACGACCTCCTGCCGGTGGCGATGCAGGGCCGGGTCGGCGAATACCAGGACGAGACGATCGAGAGCCTCAAGCTGAAGTTCGGCCAGGGCATCACCGGCTGGGTCGCCGAGCACCGGCAGGCCATCCGCCTCGATGACGCGGCCAACGAGCCGCGGGCGAAGACGATCGATGGCACCGAGGACGACCTCGACGAGTCGATGCTGCTCGCGCCGATGCTCTTCGAGGACGAGGTCCTCGGCGTGCTCGTGCTGTCGAAGCTCGGGCTGCGCCAGTTCCGCGACGACGACCTGCGCCTGCTGGAGATCTACGCCAGCTTCGCCGCGCAGGCGATGGCCAATGCCGATGCCACCGAACGGCTGCGCGAGAAGTCGGCGGCGCTGGAGCAGAAGGTCCGCGGCCAGCGCGAGCTCCTCGAGATCACCGAGTCGATCCTCACGACGCTCGATCCCCCGGAGCTGCTCGGCACGATCGCCGACCGGCTCGGCCAGCTGATCGGGTCGGACAACGTGGCGATCGAGCTCGTGGATCGCGGGCACGGGCGCCTGTCGCCGGTCGTCGCGCGCGGCGTCGACGCGGAGTACTACAGCCAGGAGTGGGCCGAGGGCGAGACGGGCCTCGCGACGTGGGTCCTCGAGGCGAACGAACCGGCACTCGTCACGGACGAGTTCAACGACCCGCGCATCTCGCAGCCACCCACCGGCCCGGTCCATGGCAGCCTGATCTGCGTGCCGCTCCGAGGGCGCGAGGGGTCCATCGGCGTCATGACGCTCGAGCGCGTCGGCCAGGGCCGCGTCTTCACCGAGGACGAGTTCGAGCTTGCCCAGCTCTTCGCGGCCCAGGCATCCATCGCCCTCCAGAACGCCGAGGTCCACCTCGCGGTGCGCCAGCGCGCCCAGACCGACGTCCTGACCGGCCTCCTGAACCACGGCACCTTCGCCCAACAGCTCGCCGGGCTGGTCGAGGCGGAGGAGCCGTTCAGCCTCGTCATGCTCGACCTCGACCGGTTCAAGCCCGTCAACGATGGCATGGGCCATCAGGCGGGCGACCTCCTGCTCCGCCAGGTCGCCGACGCGATCGTCGCGGCGAGCCGCGAGAGCGACCGCGTCTTCCGCTACGGCGGCGACGAGTTTGCGGTGCTGCTGCCGCGGACGGACGCGGACCAGGTCGGCGCGATCGCCGAGCGCGTTCGCGGCGCCGTGAAGGGCGTCGTCGGCCTCGGCTCCTCGTGGCGCGGGCGTGCCCGCCACCTCGAGGCATCGGCAGGCACCGCGTCGTTCCCCGATGACGGGGCCCGCGCCGAGGAGATCCTGCTCGCCGCCGACCGGGCCCTGTTCGTGGCCAAGCGATCCGGTGGCGGCCGCGTCGCAAGTGCGGCCGAGGGGCTCGCGCTGACCGGCGAATTCACCCTCCAGACGCCGACCCCGATCGACCCGCTGGCCCTTTCCGCCTGACGGCCCCGCGATTTGGGCGCTTCGCCCGTCGCGGTTTTATGCGGTCGAGCGTCAAACTGCGGCCATGACCGTTCCGCAACGCCGCCCCGCCACCCCACCGCGTCGAACGCTCGACTCGCCGTGGCTCGCCGCTGCCCTCGGGATCGCCGTCCTCCTGCTCGCCGGCATCCTCATCGTCCCGGGACTCCTCGGCGGTAGCGTACCGGGCCCCACCGGCACGCCTGCCGGCTCCGAGGTGGCCGCCGCGTCGCCGAGCCCCACCCCGACCGCCACCTTCGCCCGCCCCACGCCGAGCCCCGCCGCGTCGTTCACGAGCTACGTCGTCCGCTCGGGCGACACGCTCAACTCGATCGCCCGGAGGTTCGACACGACCGCGCGCTCGATCGCGTGGTGGAACCGCGGGACGTACCCGAGCCTCGATCCGGAATCCGAGTCGTACAACCCGGACCGACTCGAGCTCGGCTGGGTCCTCGTGCTCATCCCCGGCCAGGTGGTCGACGACACGAACCCGCCGACGCCGAGCCCCGGCCCGACCGGGACGCCGGCGCCGACGCCTGCGCCCACGTCGACCGGCGGCGCCGTCGTCACGCCGGGCCCCACGGCCACGGCCAAGCCGGCCGCAGCCGCGACCGTCATCTCCCACGGATCGCGCACCGTTCCGGAGATCGCGTTGACGTTCGACATGGGGGGCCGCCTCGATCCCGCAGTCGACATCGTCCAGTGGCTGATCGACCACAACGTGCACGCCACCTTGTTCCCGACCGGCAAGTCCGGCACCACCACGCCACAGGGCCTCGCCGCGCTGCAGCTCGCGGCGCAGCATCCGGAGCTGTTCGACGTCGGCAACCATTCGTGGGACCACCCGGACTTCCGGACGATCACCGCGGACCAGATGCTCCAGGAGCTGACCTCGACCGAGACCGCGATCAAGCCGATCCTCGGCTCGACCAAGCCGTGGTTCCGGCCGCCGTACGGTGGCTACAACGATGCGGTCAAGGCCGGCGTCGGCGCGGCGGGCTGGAAGTACCTCGTCATGTGGGACGTCGACATGATCGACTGGCGACCGGTTGCCGATGGCGGCCCGACCACCGCCGACCTGGTCGCCAAGATGGCCGCGAACGCGCGGCCGGGCTCCATCGTGCTGATGCACCTCGGCGGGTACAACACCCTCGACGCCCTGCCCGGGATGCTCGCGGCGCTCGGCGACAAGGGCCTGGTCCCCGTCACGCTCGGGGAGATGTTCGGGAAGTAGGCTCGAGAGCCGCCCGGCTAGAGCCGCCCGGCGGCGATCACGCGGTCGAGGAACTGCCGCGTCCGGCCCTCGCGCGGGTCACGGAAGATCTGGTCCGGCGTGCCCTCCTCGAGGATCCGGCCGGCATCGAGGAAGCAGACCCGATCGGCGATGTCCCGCGCGAAGCCCATCTCGTGGGTCGCGATCACCATCGTCATCCCGCCGGCCGCGAGCTCGCGGATCACGTCCAGCACCTCGGCCACGAGCTCGGGATCGAGGGCGCTCGTGATCTCGTCGAGCAGGAGGAGCCGGGGCTCCATCGCCAGCGCGCGCACGATCGCTACGCGCTGCTGCTGGCCACCGGACAGTCGATCCGGGTAGTCGTGCGCCTTCTCTACCAGCCCGAACCGCTCGAGGAGCGCCATCGCCTCTGCCTCGGCGCGGGCGGCGGGCCGCTTGAGCACCCGGCGAGGCGCGAGCGCCACGTTGTCCACGACGCGCATGTGGGGGAACAGGTTGTAGGACTGGAACACGATCCCGATGTCCCGGCGGATGCGGTCCACGTCGACCTTCGGTGCCGTGATCTCCTCGCCACCGACCACGATCCGCCCCGCGTCCACGTCCTCGAGCAGGTTCACGCACCGCAGGAGGGTCGACTTGCCGGACCCGGACGCGCCGATCAGGCACACGACCTCGTGCTCCGCCACAGCCAGGTCGATGCCGCGCAGGACCTGGAGCGGCCCGAAGGACTTGTACAGGCCCTCGATCCGGAGCGCCGGCGCGGCGTTCGGTTCGGGCGTGGCGGGCACGGCGGTCATGGCCGTCATCGAGCGCCCGCTGATGCACGCGCGCGGTCGCGCGCGACGAGCCAGTCGACCACCCGCGCCAACGGGAACGTCATCAGGATGAACACGAGGGCGACGGCGAGGTAGGGCGTGAAGTTGAAGGTCGCCGCCTGCTTGATCTGGGCGGATCGGAAGATGTCGACGACACCGACGAACGAGACGAGCACGGTGTCCTTCTGCAGTCCGATGAAGTCATTGAGGAGCGGCGGGATCACCCGGCGCACCGCCTGCGGCAGCACCACGAAGCGGAGTGCCTGCGCGCGGTTGAGGCCGAGCGAGCGGGCCGCCGCCTCCTGGCTCGGGTGGATGGATTCGATGCCCGCCCGGTAGACCTCGGACACGTAGGCCGAATACAGCAGCGTCAGCGCGACCACGGCCCACACGAACGGATCGACCGGAATGCCCGCGATGCCGAGGCCGGGAATCCCGAACCCGAGCATGTAGATGACGAGGACGCCCGGGATCGCCCGGAACAGGTCCACGTAGAACGTTGCGAGCAGCCGCACGGGGAAGAACACGGGTCCCGGCAGGCTCCGCAGGACAGCGAGCACGAGGCCGAGGACGAGGATCAGCACCTCGGCGATGACGAACAACTGGACGTTCACCCAGAAGTGGGCGACGACGTCCGGCAGCGAGCCCCAGAAGAACTTCGCGTTCAGGAAGGAGCGCTGCACCTGCGCCCAGCCCGGCGCGTTCGTGACCGCGAGCACCAGGGCACCGAAGAAGACCAGGGTGCTGACGGTCGCGACGACCGCGGCACGCGCCGAGACACGGCGACGGCGCCGGAAACGAACCGGCCCGCCCGGCCGATCTCCGATCAGGAGGTCGATGTCGGACGGGCCGGGCCCGAAGGTCATGGCGTGGCGGCCGGGATGGCCGCTACTTGAGGACGGGGATGGCTTCCTGGAACGGCAGCCACTTCTTGGCGAGCTCGTCCAGCGTTCCAGCCGAGCTCAGCGCCGCGAGCGCGGCATTGACGCACGGGGTCAGCGTGCTGTCCTTTGCCAGCACCAGGCTGAAGTGTTCGTTGGTCCCGGCGGCGCCGGGGAGCTGGCCGACGATCGTCGCGGCGCCGTTCTCGATCTGCACATTGGTGATGTAGTCGGCCGTCGGCAGGTCGACGACGATCGCGTCGATCTGCTTGTTCTTCAGGGCCGTGATCGCGAGGTCGTTCGTGTCGAAGACGGCGCCTTCGGCCGTGGCGTGGATCTCGTCCTTGATCGCGTCGTAGCTCGTGGTCCCGATCTGGGCGCCGAACTTGTACTGCGCGAGCTCCGCGATGGTCGTCGCCTTGGAGGCCGGGTTGGTCTTCAGGGCCACGATCGCCTGCTTCAGGTTGTAGTACCCGTCCGAGAGGTCGGCCGCTTCGGCGCGCTCCGGCTTGTACGAGACCTGGTTGAGGAAGATGTCGAACGGCTTTGGCCCGGGCGCGAATGAGTTTGCGAACGGCACCGCAACCCAGGCGACCTTGTCCTTGGTGAAGCCGAGCTGGGTCGCGACCGCGTACGCGATCGCGCTCTCGAAGCCTTCGCCGGAGGTGGGGTCGCCCGTGTAGCCGAGGTCCTCCCACGGGGAGGGGTACGGGCTGTCGTGCATGTTGAAGTACGGCGGGTACGCGGGGTTGTCCGTGCCCACGGTCAGCGTGCCCGCGGTCAGGGTCTTGAGGTTCGCCGTGGCGCACGCGTCCGGCGTGGGCGCCGCGGTGACGACCGCGCCCTGGGTCGCCGCGGTGGTCGCGGCCGGGGTGGTGGGTGCCGTCGTGGCTGCGCCCGGGCCGCACGCGGCGGCGAGTAGCGCGATGACCCCGAATGACGCGATGCGAATGCGGCCCATGGAATCTCCTCCTCTGAGCGGCGGAGTGTACGTCACGCTCGGCGGAGGCCGATCCTCGCGCCGACCCCCAGGCCGAGCCGCCGCGCGGCGTCGCCACTCGATTCCCCGAGCGCCAGATCGCCCGCGGAATCCTGGTAGACGAGGAGCGCTCCAGCGGCCACCTCGCCGAAGGTTCGGGCGAAGGTCGCGCGAGCGTCTTCGGTCGGGAGCTCGACGACGAGCGCCGCTCCAGGCGCGAGCTCCGGGATGGCACGCCCGAGGTCGGCGGGCGTGCCGTCGAG